>JAHZCF010000028.1 GCA_019423005.1 Haemophilus sp. | reverse complement strand
TCGCCTTGCCTGCAATTTATGCGGGGATGTCGCAAGAAAAACGTCTTTCTCGTGCGAAACAACTTTTAGAAAAATTAGGTTTAGGCGATAAATGGCAAAATAAACCAAGCCAGCTTTCTGGAGGTCAGCAACAACGTGTGAGTATTGCACGTGCGTTGATGAATGGCGGTGAAATTATTTTAGCCGATGAACCCACTGGTGCATTGGATTCACAAAGCGGTCAAAATGTGATGGAAATTCTGCGTCAATTACACGCAGAAGGCCACACTATTATTATGGTAACCCACGACCGAGAAATTGCCACCAGTGCGAATCGCGTGATTGAAATTAAAGATGGCGAAATCATTGGCGATACTCAAAAAGAAGCGGTAAAAAATGCGGTCGAAAATCCAACCAAATCTAAACCGCACTTTGGGTTCAGCAAAGATCAATTTGTTGAAGCCTTTCGTATGTCGGTGAGTGCGATTATTGCCCACAAAATGCGTTCTCTTTTAACCATGCTCGGGATTATTATCGGGATTACATCTGTGGTTTCCGTTGTGGCATTGGGAAACGGTTCACAACAAAAAATCTTGGCTAACATTAAAGGCATTGGTACAAGTACCATGACCATCTTTAATGGTACCGGCTTTGGTGATCGTCGTGCTGAACAGATGCAAAATCTTACCATTAATGATGCCACTGCCTTAAATCAACAAAGCTATGTACAAAGTGTCACGCCGAATAGCTCATCAAGTGGCACATTGATTTATGGCAACCAAACTTTCTCCTCGACCAGTTTAAAAGGTGTAGGCGAACAATATTTTGATGTAGATGGCTTAAAACTAAAATCCGGTAATTTATTTTCTGCTCAAGATGTTGCTGATAACAACCAAGTAGCCTTAATCGATGAAAGTGCGAAAAAATCGATTTTCCCGGATGAAAATCCTATCGGCAAAATTGTAATGTTTAATAAACGTCCATTACGTATTATTGGCGTGGTATCTGATAAACAAATGGGCGGGGCAAGCAGTTCACTTAATCTGTATGCACCTTACACCACCGTGATGAATCGTATTTCAGGTAGCAAAAAAATTGGTTCGATTACCGTTAAAGTGGATGACTCGGTGAATACGACTGTCGCCGAAAAAGGAATTACTGAATTGCTCACCATGCGTCATGGTAAAAAAGATTTCTTCATCATGAATAGCGATACCATTAAGCAAACCATTGAAAGTACCACTGGCACGATGAAATTACTCATTTCCTCTATCGCCTTTATTTCATTGATCGTTGGTGGTATTGGTGTGATGAATATTATGTTGGTTTCTGTCACTGAGCGAACTAAGGAAATTGGTGTGCGCATGGCTATTGGTGCAAGACAATTTAATATTCTGCAACAATTTTTAATTGAAGCCGTGTTGATTTGTTTAATTGGCGGCGTGACGGGTATTCTGCTTTCGGGTTTAATCGGTCTACTATTTAACGTATTTATGACTGACTTTACGATGGCATTCTCAACAGGCTCAATTATTGCCGCAGTGGTCTTCTCTACCCTGATTGGTGTGATCTTCGGTTATATGCCGGCAAAACGTGCGGCACAATTAGATCCGATTACAGCCCTTGCGAGAGAATAAAGAAATTTGTAAAACTCAAAAGAGCGGTTAAAATTCTTACTAATTTTTGACCGCACTTTAATTAAAAAGAAAGGAAAAATCCATGTTAAAAATGAAAAAATTAACCTTAGCAATCGCGATGGCAACTGCTCTAGCAGGTTGTGCTAACATCGGCGATTCTTATAAAGCGAGCCAGCAGGATTACCAAAATTATGCGGAAATCACCAAACAATTTAATGTAAAAGAAAACTGGTGGGCACTTTACAATGATTCACAATTAAATCGTGTGGTAGAACAAGCATTAGTCAACAACAAAGATTTAGCCAAAGCGTCTGTTGCCGTAAACCGTGCTTTATATAATGCAAACCTTGCAGGCGCAAATTTAATTCCAGCATTTAGCGGTTCAACCCAATCTTCTGCAAGTAAAAATGTGAAAACAGGTGGCAGCTCTACAGTAAGCCATCAAGGTGCATTAAATGTGAGTTATACATTAGATTTATGGCAACGTTTAGCAGATACTGCAGATGCCGCAGAATGGTCACACAAAGCAACGGCTGAAGATTTAGAAGCAACGAAACTTTCACTCATTAACTCTGTTGTAACAACCTATTATCAAATTGCCTACTTGAATGATGCGATTAGCACCACGCAAGAAAGCATTAAATACTACAACGATATCAGCAACATTATGCAACGTCGTTTATCACAAGGTGTTGCGGACAGCGCAAGTGTAGATCAAGCACAACAAGCGGTATTGAACGCACGTAACAACTTGATCAACTATCAAACACAACGTAAAGCAGCAGAACAAACTTTACGTAACTTACTTAACTTAAAACCGGAAGAAGCATTAAATATCAACTTCCCACACATTCTTAATGTAAAAAATGTGGGCGTAAATTTAAATGTGCCAGTTTCTGTGATAGCGAATCGTCCTGATGTGAAAGGCTATCAATATCGCTTAAGCAGTGCATTCAAAAATGCAAAAGCAACTGAAAAAGGCTGGTTCCCTGAAGTCACTTTAGGCGGAAGCTTAACATCAAGTGGCACCAAAGTTGGTAATGCATTGCACAATCCAGTTGGTACAGGTTTAATCGGCATTAGCCTACCATTCCTCAACTGGAATACCGTAAAATGGAACGTGAAAATCTCTGAAGCAGATTATGAAACTGCACGTTTAAACTATGAGCAAAGCATCACTAAAGCCTTGAATGATGTAGATACCAACTACTTTGCCTACACACAAGCACAAAGTGCCTTTGCTAACTTGCAAAAAACACACAGCTATAACCAACGTATCACCAAATACTATCGAGATCGTTACAATGCTGGTGTATCTGAATTACGTGAATGGCTTGCTGCGGCAAACACAGAGAAAAGCTCTCAACTTTCTATCTTGAATGCAAAATACAACATTATTCAAACAGAAAATGCCGTATATAGTTCAATGGCAGGTTATTACTCTCGTTAAAATTATGATTAAGGAAGTTTCGGCTTCCTTAATTTTTTTTATGGATATGCAAAATGAAAAAACAACTGACTTTTTATTTCATTCGCCACGGTAAAACCGTTTGGAATACGGAAGGTTTAATGCAAGGTCATGGCGATTCCCCTTTGACTGAAGAAGGCATTAATGGTGCGAAAAAAACAGGTGTGGCACTTAATCATATTCCTTTCATTGCTGCTTATTCCAGCGTATTAAAACGTACTATCGCAACTGCCTCTCATATTATTGGTGAACGTGATATTCCCCTTTTCCATCACCAAGGTTTAAATGAACAGTATTTTGGTTCTTGGGAAGGCAAAGTTGTCGATACGTTAAGAGAACTCCCAGAATTTAAACAACTTATTAAAGATCCAGCCAATTACAAAGCTCAAGTAAACGGTGGAGAAACGTTTGAACAATTGGGCGAACGTACCATGAAAGCATTGCACGATATTATTAAGATCCACGATCATGGTAATATTCTTATTGTGTCGCATGGCCATACCTTGCGTTTATTGCTTGCCTTATTAAACGGTGCAACCTGGCAAAATCACCGTGATGAAGATAAATCAGTATCGCTTATTAATACATCAATTAGTGTTGTACATTATGACGATGAGAACGGTT
>JAHZCF010000027.1 GCA_019423005.1 Haemophilus sp. | reverse complement strand
TTTGGTTGCCTAATGCGATGGAAGCACCAACACCGGTGAGTGCGTATTTGCACGCCGCATCAATGGTTAAAGTTGGGGTCTATATCTTCGCGCGTTCAGTTATGTCTGCTGGTGAGATTCCACATATTGTGGGTGAAGTCGGCATCATCATGGCGATGATTACCTTAATTTACGGCTTCTTAATGTACTTGCCACAAACTGACTTAAAACGTTTATTGGCGTATTCAACCATTACCCAACTGTCTTATATTTTCATTGGGATTTCTCTTGCTGCATTAGGTTCTAAATTGGCCTTTGTTGCAGCGATTAGCTACATCTTCAACCATGCTTTCGCGAAAAGCTTATTTTTCTTGGTTGCGGGTTCATTAAGTTATGCGACAGGAACTCGTTCTATGCCATTACTACAAGGCATTATGCGTACAATGCCAGTGGTAGGGGCTGGATTTGGCGTAGCAGCATTAGCTATTGCTGGGGTACCACCGTTTAACGGATTCTTCAGTAAATATCCATTATTTGCGGCCGGATTTGAATTAGGCCATGAATATGGCTGGATTACTTGGTTAATGGTGCTTGCTTTAGTTGAATCTACCGCGACATTCGTATGGTTGTTGTATAAATTCGGACAATGTGTCATCGGTAAACCATCAGAAGCGGTTGCTAATGCACAACCTATACCATTCTCTATGCGTTTCGTGTTAGTTGTATTAATGGTGATGTCCGTGGTGTCCAGTTTTATCGCCGCATATTGGTTAGGTTTGGCTGGTTAGGTTAAGGAGGAATCTATGTTAATGATAAATGGACTTGCGTGTTTACTCATTATTACCTCTCTTTGCGTAATTATGGTTCGAACCGCCAAAAAAGCTGCGTTATTTTACAGTTTGCAATCGTTGGTGTTGGTATTACTGTTTGTCTATCTTGCCAATGAAATGCAAGCCCATGAACTTTATATGTGGTCAATTAGCGCATTTATTACCAAAGTGGTTTTGGTGCCAGCAATTTTAATCTATGCGATGAAAAAAGTTGATGAAAGTCAAACTCCAGCTGGAATAAATGTCGCTTGGTTGATCCCGATCACAGCAGTGATAGTTACATTGTGCTACTTTGTTGTTGTCCCAATCGATTTACCGTTGGTTGCACATCTTAAACCGGCATTATCAGTGTCATTAAGTCACTTCTTATTAGGTTTAGTGTGCATTGTTAGCCAACGCAATATCGTAAAACAAGTATTCGGTTATTGTTTGATGGAAAACGGTTCTCATCTCACATTAGCCTTATTGGCAAACAAAGCACCTGAGTTAGTGGAAATCGGAATTGCCACAGATGCTATCTTTGCCGTCATCATAATGGTGGTGTTGGTGAACAAAATTTACCGTACATTCCATTCATTAGATGCCAAACAACTTATGAGTTTGAAGGGGTAACGCTATGTATGAACAATGGATAATCGCGTTATTAATCGCACCTTTAGCAATATCACTTGCCTGTTTCGCTTGTGGCGTGACAAAAGCACGGACAATTTGTACCGCTCTTCATGTTACAGGTTTGATTTTGATGTTAGCATTTGCCTTACAAATTATTAATGGCGTGCTAACTCAGGGGGAAATCCGTGCATTAAATAACTGGGTTTACATCGACAGTCTATCTGCTATTTTCTTAGGTCTTATCGCTATTGTTGGGACTTTAGCCGGTATTTATTCTATCGGCTACATTGGTACGGAATATCGAGAAGGCCATCTTGATTTGAAAACATATTGCAATTATTACGGCTTTTTGCATTTGTTTTTCTTCACCATGATTATTTCTGTGATCACCAATAATGTGATTTTGATGTGGGCAGCCATTGAAGCAACTACATTAAGTTCTGCATTCTTGGTCGGTACATACAAACAAAAAACCTCTCTTGAGGCAGCATGGAAATACATCATTATTTGTTCAGTTGGGGTGGCGTTTGGATTGTATGGCACAATTTTAACGTTCTCTAATGGAACAAATCTTTTAGCTGATCCAAGCCAAGCTATTTTCTGGACAGAAATCAATCAACAGGCAGCAGGTTTAAATCCAATGCTCATGTATCTTGCTTTTGCCTTTATTTTGGTTGGGTTTGGTACTAAGTGCGGTCTATTTCCAATGCATACTTGGTTATCTGATGCACACAGTGAGGCTCCAAGTCCTGTGAGTGCGATTTTATCAGCGGTATTATTGAACTGTGCCATGTTGGTGGTATTGCGTTATTACATCTTAGTTTCTAAAGCAGTTGGTTCTACATACCCTCAAACCTTGTTGTTAGTATTTGGTTTACTTTCTGTATTAGTCGCGGCGTTGTTTATTATCGTTCAATTCGACATCAAACGCTTATTGGCATACTCCAGTATTGAAAACATGGGTTTAATCAGCTTCGCTTTTGGTTTAGGTGGCCCAATAGGTGTATTTGCTGGGTTATTACATACCATTAACCATAGCTTAGCGAAAACCTTGCTGTTCTGTGCTTCTGGTAACATTTTATTGAAATACAAAACCCGTGATATGAACCAAGTACGTGGTTTATGGCGTGTGGCACCCATGACAGCGGTATTATTTGCCGGTGGTGCATTATCACTAGGTGGTATTCCACCATTTAACGTATTCGTCAGTGAATTCAGTATTGCTGTTGCGGGTATTTACGCAGGTAAAACTTGGTTAATGGTATTCTGTTTAATTTTACTTACTATCGTGTTAGCTGGATTGTCTTTAATGGTATTAAAAACCGTATTAGGTAAACAACCGGATAATGTTGAAGTGGGGGATGTGAACAAAGTTTCACTCGTGGCGATGGCAATTTTATTGTTATTCATGTTTATTATGGGTATTCATATTGCCGAACCAATTTTGCAGTTATTAAAAAGTGCAGTCGGAATTGTACTCGGATCTGAACAAGTGTCCTTTGGTGAAATGTTAGTTTTACCTTGGCAAAGTTTAGCGCAATGATCGACAGGAGGATAAATATATGGAATTAACTAAAAATACATCAGTCGATCCAGCCAAAATGATTGGCAAAAATTACATTGAAGCAGTCAATGCAAAATTTCCAAATACCATTTTGGATGAGGAGTGGTCAACACCAAATCAGGTTACCCTTACCATTAAAACTAATATGTTACCTGATGTTGTTGAATACCTTTATTATCAACATGAAGGTTGGTTACCTTTGGTGTTCGGGAATGATGAGCGTTCAATTCATGGCAACTATGCAGTGTACTACGTGCTTTCCATGGAGGGGGAAGTGAAAACTTTTATCACTATTAAAGCCTTAGTTGATCCTGTGAGCTTAGAATTTCCGTCTGTGACACCAAAAGTCAAAGCGGCGGTTTGGGGCGAACGTGAATTATTCGATATGTATGGTTTGAAAGCCGTCGGTTTACCAGACCAACGCCGCTTAGTGTTGCCAGATGATTGGCCGGATGATCTTTATCCATTACGTAAAGACTCAATGGATTACCGTTTACGTCCCGATCCGACAACTGCAACAGAAACATACGAATTTATTAACGAAAAAGGCGAAGCACGTATCGTTCCACTTGGCCCGTTACATATTACTTCCGATGAACCAGGACACTTCCGTTTGTTCGTGGATGGGGAAGATATCATTGATGCGGACTATCGCTTGTTCTATGTGCACCGTGGTATGGAAAAATTGGCAGAAACCCGTATGGATTACGACCAAGTTAACTTCCTGGCTGACCGTGTATGTGGGATTTGTGGTTTCACACATAGTGTGGCCTATGCTAATTCCGTCGAAAGTGCTTTGGGGATTCAAATTCCAAAACGCGCTGAATGGATTCGTGCGATTTTATTAGAAGTAGAACGTTTACACAGTCACTTATTAAACTTAGGCCTATCTAGTCACTTTACCGGCTTTGATACCGGTTTTATGCAATTTTTCCGTGTTCGTGAGAAATCCATGACCTTGGCTGAAGTGCTAACCGGTGCACGTAAAACCTATGGTATTAACCTTATCGGTGGTGTGCGTCGCGATATGTTGAAACATCAACGTGAACAATGTATCAAGTTGATTGGTGAAATGCGTGAAGAACTCAAAACCTTAACCGATATTTTATTAAATACACCGAATATGGAACAACGTACGGTAGGTGTCGGTGTCTTGGCAAAAGATATCGCGCGTGATTTCAGTCCGGTAGGACCAATGATCCGAGGTTCTGGCTTTGCGCGTGATGTGCGTAAAGTACATCCATTCTCCGGTTATGGCGATATCCCTTTCAATCTCTTCACTGAAGCAAATGGCGACGTGTTATCCCGTGTGAAAGTGCGGATTAATGAAGTATTTGAATCCATGAATATCATTGATTACATGGTGGATAATTTGCCAAGTGGTGAAATCTTAAAAGAAGGTTTCAATTATACGCCTGGACGTTTTGCTTTAGGGATTACTGAGGCACCACGTGGCGAAGATATTCACTGGTCAATGCTAGGTGACAACCAAAAACTTTTCCGTTGGCGTTGTCGTGCTGCCACTTATGCTAACTGGCCAACCTTACGCTATATGTTGCGTGGCAATACAGTGTCTGATGCACCACTTATTATTGGTAGTCTTGACCCTTGCTATTCTTGTACCGACCGTGTCACCGTGGTGGATGTGCGTAAACGCAAAGCGAAAACCGTAGATTATAAAGAGATTGAACGCTACGGTATCGAACGTAAAAATTCACCATTGAAATAGGGGAGGCGGAAAATGTTTAAATTACTAAAAACGGTATTTAAAGCAGGTGATGTCACCACCAAATATCCGTTCAAACCTTATGAAGTCGATGATGATTTTAGAGGAAAACCGGAACTTAATTCTGATCAATGTATTGTCTGCGCGGCTTGTACCATTGCCTGTCCAGCCAATGCGTTGACCATGAGAACGGATCCGGTTACAGGCGACCGTACATGGTCATTATTCCTTGGTCGTTGTATTTTCTGTGGTCGTTGTGAAGAAGTTTGCCCAACTAAGGCGATTCGCTTATCACAAGATTTTGAACTCTCAGTGACCAATAAACAGGATCTTTTCCAAGAAACCACCTTTGCTACAGTAACTTGTCAGGAATGTGGTAAACCGTTTATTTCTTATAAAGAATTGAATTACACCATTGATTTATTCAAACAAACTTTGGATAAACCTGAATTAGTGAAACAAAAATTGGCGGAGTTGCATACTTGTCCGGTTTGTAAACGTCAGCACAGCTTAGAAAAAACCGCGAATATGGAATCCAATATGCGGATGAAATTAATCGACTTTAAAGAGCCAGTTCGCTTGAATTTTAAAAAAGCGCTCGAGCAACGAGAACAAAGTGCGGTTGATTTACCTAACGTTTTAGCAGGAGGCGAAAGACGATGAACACACAAATTCCAATGCCGGTCAATGGCATATCAACACCGTTTAGTATTGATGAAAATATTGCCAAAATGAAACAAACGTTACTGAAAGATATTCAACGTTCAGCTTACGTTTATCGTGTGGACTGTGGCGGTTGTAATGGGTGTGAAATCGAAATTTTCAGTACCATTACGCCAACATTCGATGCGGAACGTTTTGGTATTAAAGTGGTGGCTTCACCTCGTCACGCGGACATTTTATTATTCACTGGTGCGGTTACCCGTGCGATGCGTACGCCAGCAATGCGTGCTTACCAAGCTGCTCCCGATCCTAAAATCTGTATTTCTTACGGTGCGTGCGGTTGTGGTGGCGGTATTTTCCATGATCTTTATTGTGTTTGGGGTGGTAGTGATCAAATCGTACCAATCGATGTATACATCCCTGGCTGTCCTCCGACCCCAGCAGCGACAATTTATGGATTCGCGGTAGCACTTGGCTTGCTTGATCAAAAGCTCAAAGGTAAACAAGAAAAAGCTGATCCTAACGCAGAAGCTAAATTACGTTTCCCAACTATTCCGTTGGATTTGCGTATTAGTCTTGAACGTGAAGCACGTCGTCTTGCCGGTTATCGTCAAGGTGGCAACATCGCTAACCAATTTATGGCAATGATGACAGAAAATGACAAAGTGCCATTTGGTGTACGTTTAGGTGAATACCTAGAACGCGAAGCCGATCCGCGTTTAAGCGAAATCGTCAATCGTTTGCATGCGATTAGTCTGCCGTTTTCGGGAT
>JAHZCF010000026.1 GCA_019423005.1 Haemophilus sp. | reverse complement strand
TCAAAAAATTCTATCGTTCTCTTGATGCATTATTAGTGGATGATATTCAATTCTTCGCAGAGAAAGAAAAAACACAAGAAGAATTTTTCCATATTTTCAATAGTTTATTTGAAACTGCCCGTCAAATTATTTTGACCTCTGACCGCTATCCAAAAGAAATTGAGAAAATTGAAGAACGCCTAAAATCTCGTTTTGGCTGGGGTTTAACCACTGCGATTGAACCACCTGATTTAGAAACTCGTGTTGCAATTTTACTGAAAAAAGCAGAAGAACATAATATGGAGCTGCCAGAAGAAGTGGCATTCTTTATTGCCCAACGCTTACGCACCAATGTTCGTGAATTAGAAGGCGCATTAAACCGTGTGAAAGCGATGCAAGACTTTAAAGGTGGTCACATTGATATTGATTTTGTGCGTGACACATTAAAAGATATTCTTGCCTTACAAGAACGTTTGGTAACCATTGAAAATATTCAGAAAGTCGTGGCAGAATACTATCGAATTAAAGTGGCTGATTTAAAATCAAAAAGCAGAGCAAGATCCGTCACCCGCCCACGCCAAGTTGCGATGGCGTTAGCAAAAGAATTAACCAATAAAAGCTTACCGGAAATTGGCCGTGCCTTTGAACGCGACCATACGACAGTTTTAAATGCCTGCCGTGAAGTGCCAAAATTCCGTGAAAAAGATAGCAGTATTCAAGAAGATTGGGCGAATTTAATTCGCACATTATCTGCATAAGGAGCCAATGATGCAATTTAGCATTTCAAGAGAAAATCTACTAAAACCCTTACAGCAAGTTTGTGGCGTATTAAGCAATCGTCCGAATATTCCTGTATTAAATAACGTGTTATTACAAATTGAAGATAACCGTTTAACGATTACAGGTACAGACCTTGAAGTTGAGCTTTCTAGCTATACTCAACTTTCTTCTTCAACTGCTGATGGCGCTTTCACTATTCCAGCTAAAAAATTCTTAGATATTTGCCGCACGCTATCAGATGAATTTGAAATTACAGTTACCTTTGAAGAAGATCGCGCCATTGTAGAATCTGGTCGCAGTAAGTTTAATCTCACTACTCTGCCCGCTGAAGAATATCCAAATCTAACGGATTGGCAATCTGAAGTGGATTTTGCCTTACCGCAAAGCACCTTGCGTCGCTTAATTGAAGCAACCCAATTTTCAATGGCAAACCAGGATGCCCGCTATTTCTTAAACGGCATGAAATTTGAAACGGAAGGTAATTTATTACGTACTGTTGCAACTGACGGTCACCGTCTTGCGGTTTGTACGATCGAATTAGATCAAGATCTGCAAACTCATTCAGTTATTCTCCCTCGTAAAGGGGTATTAGAACTAAACCGCTTATTAGAAAGCAGTGACGAACTTGCTCGTTTGCAAATCGGTACTAATAATCTGCGTATTCACTTAAACCACATTGTGTTTACCTCAAAACTCATTGATGGTCGTTTCCCTGATTACCGCAGAGTCTTACCACGTAATGCGACTCATATCGTGGAAGGAAACTGGGAAACTTTAAAACAAGCTTTTGTACGTGCTTCTATCCTTTCAAATGAACGTGTACGTAGCGTGCGTTTAAACTTAAGTGAAAACCAACTTAAAATTACCGCATCTAACCCTGAACACGAAGTGGCAGAAGAAATCGTGGATGTAAATTATCAAGGTGAAGAAATGGAAGTGGGCTTTAATGTGACTTACATTTTAGACGTATTGAATGCCTTAAAATGCCAACAAGTACGTATCCGCCTCACAGATGCATCATCAAGCTGCTTAATTGAAAACAGCGAAGATGCAAGCGCAGAATACGTCATTATGCCAATGCGCCTCTAGAAATAATGGCCATTTCCCGCTTAATTGTTGAAAAATTTAGAAATTTAAATGCCGTGGATCTTGAATTTGATCACGGCTTTAACTTTTTAATCGGCAACAACGGCAGCGGAAAAACGAGCTTATTAGAAGCAATTTTTTATCTCGGACATGGACGATCTTTCAAAAGTGCGGTCGCAAATCGCATCATTTCTTACGACGAACCTTATTTCACGCTTTTTGGCCAAATTCAAGAAAGTCAGCATCAATGGTCTGTTGGCTTACAAAAACTTCGCCAAGGTAATACCATCGCGAAAATAAACGGTGAAGACGGCAATAAAATTGCTGATCTCGCTCACCTTTTACCCATGCAATTAATTACGCCTGAAGGGCTGACCCTACTAAATGGTGGACCAAGTTTTCGACGTGCATTTTTAGATTGGGGTTTATTCCACCACCATAATAGCTTTCATTCCTCTTGGGTTGCCTTAAACCGTTTATTAAAACAACGAAATGCCGCACTCAGTCAAAATCAGCCTTATTCTGCAATAAAAATATGGGATATTGAATTAGCCAAACTAGCCCACCAAGTGAGTGATTGGCGCGCTGAATATGCTGAAGCCTTACGTCCTGAGATCGAAAAAACCTGCCAGTTATTTTTACCCGAATTAGAGATTACTGTTAGCTTTCATCAAGGCTGGGAGAAAGAGACTGAATATAGCGAATTACTGGTGCAAAACTTTGAGCGAGATAAAGCCATTGGCTATACGGTTTCTGGCCCACAAAAAGCCGATTTCCGTTTTAAAGCAAATGGATTACCGGTTGAAGATGTACTCTCTCGTGGCCAATTGAAATTATTGATGTGTGCGCTACGCTTAGCGCAAGGTGAACATTTAATGATTCAAAAACAACGCCATTGTATCTTTCTAATTGATGACTTTGCCTCAGAGTTGGATCAGCATAAACGCGCCCTGCTTGCGGAACGCTTGCAACAAAGTGGTTCTCAGGTCTTTGTTACTGCCATCACTCAAGGGCAACTCAAAGAAATGCAAGTAGAAAAAGGAAAATTGTTCCAAGTAGATACCGGTAAGATCTCCGAGCTGCAGCCATAAAAAATAATCCGATCTGTTTAAGGATCGGATTACGTTTAAAATAATACTATTTTTGACCGCACTTTAGTTTGGTTTCCATTCGCCGTTTAATACGGTACCAATCACATCATAATCTTTTGTGAACACTGCCAAGTTTGCTACCTTACCTGCTTCAACTGAGCCTAAACGATCATCTACGCCAATCGCTCTCGCAGGGTAAAGGTTACTCATACGAATTGCTTCTGCTAATGGAATTTCCACATACTCCACAGCATTTTTGATGGATTCCATCATGGTAATTGATGCGCCCGCAATCGTACCATTTACATCGTAGCAACGACCTTCTTTCACATAAATTGGTTTTCCTACAAAGGTGAAGGTTTCCAATTCAGGTGGTGCACCTGCAGCAGCAAGAGAATCGGTTACAATGCAAAGTTTGTCACCTTTCGCTTTTTTATCTAAGCGAACGTTACCAAAATTCACATGCACGCCATCTACAATAATCCCCGTGTAAACATCGGAATCTAACACTGCGCCAACTACGCCCATCGCACGTCCTGAACTGATCGGTGACATCGCATTATGCAAGTGTGTCGCAAAGGTTGCCCCTTTATGAAAGGCGGCTTTTGCTACTTCATAAGTCGCATTAGAATGACCAATAGACACAATAATGCCTGCTTTCACAAAATCAGGAATATATTGCACCGTTGGGTTTTCAGCAGCAATGGTCAGTTTGGTAATGACATCCGCATTATCACATAAAAAATCTTTCATCTCTGGCGTCGCTTCACGGATATATTCCGGGCGGTGTACGCCTTTTTTCTCAAGACTTAAATAAGGGCCTTCGATGTGTAAGCCAAGCGCTTGATTTTTATGCTTATTCAAATACTCACGCATAATATTTACTGCGCGTTTTATATCTTCATCTGGTGCAGTAATAAACGTTGGCAAGAAACTGGTACAGCCTGATTTTAAGTTCGTGGCTTGCATAATTTCTAATGTTTCCACGCTTGTTTGATCGTTAAACATCACACCGCCGCAGCCGTTTAATTGCAAATCAATAAAACCTGCCGTGAGATTATGCCCTTTTAAATCAATGGTTTTAATCCCGCTTTCTAATTCGCTTTGTGGAATAACGGATTGAATATATTCCCCTTCAATAACCACTGCATAATCTCTTAAGACTTCATTTTTCGTGTAGATTACGCTGTTAATTAATGCATACTTCATCATACCTTCCTAAAATCAAATTAAAATTAACCGCACTTATAATACACTATGAATCGCGCGACCTTCCAATTCAGTAAAATATTTCACTGTTTTGACTTTCAATTCTTGCAATGCTGGCTCATCACATACCAAAACGAAATGACGATGAAGCTGTAAAGCACTCACTGTCCAAAGGTGATTAATACTGCCCTCTACGGCGGCTTGTACGGCTAAGGCTTTATTATGACCCGTTGCTAAAATCATCACTTCTTCTGCATCAAGTAATGTCCCTACACCGATTGTTAAGGCATATTTTGGTACTTGATTTACGTCATTATTAAAGAAACGAGAATTCGCAATAATAGTATCTGGCGTTAAAGTTTTAATACGGGTACGCGAACTTAAAGAAGACGCAGGTTCATTAAAGGCAATATGCCCATCAACACCTACACCGCCCATAAACAAATGAATTTTGCCGTAAGATTTAATTTTTTCTTCATAACGTCGGCATTCTTCATCATGGTCATTGGTATTACCATTTAAAATATTGATATTTTGCGGTTGAATATCAATATGGTTGAAGAAATTATTATGCATAAAACTGTGATAGCTTTCTGGATGTTCTTTTGGCAAACCCACATATTCATCCATATTGAAGGTCACCACATGTTTAAAACTCACTTCTCCCGCTTGATTTAATTTAATCAATTCTTGATAGGTCTTAAGTGGCGTACCACCTGTTGGTAAACCTAATACAAAAGGACGTTCTGCAGTAGGTTTAAAATGATTAATTCGATCAGCAATATGACGCGCCGCCCAACGGCTGACTTGTTGTTCATTGTTCAGAGGAATGAGACGCATAATAACCTTCCTTATCAGTACCACACCGACATTCTTTCCTCTCCGATAGAGAGAGGAAAGAAGTAAGTGCGGTCACTTTTCCATTAATTTATAAATATTTTGCTTTTAACTCTTTCGCTTTCGCTAATTGCTCTGGTGTTGCTTTCGCTGTCATTGGCTCACGGCAATAACCTGCATCCACACCCTCTAGTTTCAATAACTCTTTGATAGTGAGATATAAGCCATTTGCTAAAATGCCTTCGATAAGGTCATTGGTCACGTGTTGAACTTGAAGCGCATCAGCCAATTTACCTTGTTTGGTTAATTCAAAGATTTGTCTTGCACTCACACCATTTACGTTGAATGTACTACCAATTGCACCATCTACACCAAGAGATACTGCCGGCACCATCATTTCATCAAAACCAGCCCAAATGAGGTGATTTGGATAAGCTTTTTTCAAGCGTTCTAATAGATAGAAATCCCCTGCCGTAAATTTTACACCTAGCACTTTCGGGTTTTTATAAAGTTCGCCGAATTGCTCAATCCCCATATTCACGCCTGTTAAGAACGGAATTGAGTACACAATCATGTTATTGCCTGTTTCAGCAATGATAGTGTCATAGTAATGTTTGATTTCAGGGAAGCTGAATTTATAGTAGAACGGGGTTACTGCAGAAAGACTGTCATAGCCTAATTCCGTTGCATATTTACCTAATTCCACTGCTTCATGTAAGTTCACGCTACCTACTTGTGCGATTAGCGCTACTTGGTCTTTTGCTTCATCTTTCGCGATACGGAAAATTTGTTTTTTCTCTTCCGTAGAAAGCATAAAGTTTTCACCTGTTGAGCCGCCTACATATAAACCATCAATTTTCATCTTATCAATGTTATAGCGAATAATCTCGCGTAAGCCTTTTTCATTGATAGAGCCATCTTCATTGAATGATACTAATAACGCACTAAAAATACCTTTTAAATTACGCATTTTTCTCTCCTATTTGATACGTTGTTCTAAAATGACATTTAATGTTTTTTGCTTTATTTTGACCGCACTTTCCTGTGATGCCTGTACCAATAAAGCGTAAATCAAATCTAATACGAATAATTGGGCAATCTTCGTGCCAATAGAGTCGCCTTGTAGCTTGCCTTGTTTATTCCCATTCACTAAAACAAGATCGGCATATTCTGTAATGGGTGAACGCAAACTGTGTGTAATTGCAATAGTTTTGGCGCCATTTTCTTTGGCGATTTTCATGGTATGAGTGGTTTCTTGAGAATAACCAGAATGACTCAAACCAATTGCCACATCTTTTTTCGTCAATAAAGATGCCTGCATATACATAAAATGGTTGTTACCTGTCGCATCCACTTGCACACCGATACGCATGAGTTTATTTTTTGCATCTTCCGCAGTAATACCGGATGTACCCACACCAAATAAAAAGACACGATTTGCTTGCTGAATAGCTTTTACAGTCTCTTCCAACTGCTTAAAATCTAATAAATTAATGGTTTCATCCATCACGTTATTGATGGCAGATTTCAACTTATGCGCAATATTCAATGAGTTGTCAGAATCGGTAATATCTGAATCTAATACGGTGTTATCTTTGCCATCTTTAGTCGCAAGCTCGATGGATAATTCCAATTTAAAATCACTAAATCCTTTAAAGCCGAGAGTGCGGCAAAAACGCACAAAGGTCGCTTCCCCGACTTCTAAATGAGCCGCAATTTCAGCTAGAGGACATTGCACCGCAAGATCAGGATTCAATAAAATCGCATCCGCAATTTTCTTTTCAGTTTTCGTTAAACTGCGATATAACGAGCTGATGGTATTTAAAATATTGCCATTTTTAGCCATAAACCACTCCCGTATTTTTTGCTTGTAATAAGCAATCTTTTACCCAGTATGCAGCACCAATCAAGCCTGCATCTTGCCCGAATTTAGCACTTTCTAATTCACAATGATAAACAGCAGGAAGCTCACTTAATAAGGATTGAACCAACGGTAAATACCCTTCTGCCAACCCTACGCTACCGCCAACTACGACTTTCTGCATATCTAATCCAATCTTCAAATCTGCAATTAAGTTCGCAATGGCTTGTGCTGAACGAGTCACAAGTGCGGTCGCTTTTTCATCATTTTGACGGAAACGCACAAAGACTTCTTTTGGATCACAAGGATCATCCCATTGAGAAGAGGCAGCTTCAATGGCGCGACCTGATGCAATGGCTTCAACACAGCCGCGGCGACCACAGCCACAAACAGGGCCATTAGGATCAGCCAAAGTATGACCAATATGCCCTGCAATACCGTTTGGCTCAGTAAGTAAACGATGATTTAGAATTAAACCGCCCCCTACGCCTGTTGAAACTGTAATAAAGGTAAAGTTTTGAACATCATTAGGGTTTTGTAATTGATACTCAGCATAGGCTGCAGCTTGCACGTCATTAAGTAAACCAATCGGTTTATCGGTATGCTGTGCAATACTGTCTTTTAATGGGAATTGAGCTAATCCACCCAAATTTTTAGGGTTAAGTGCAGTCAGAATGCCTTGGTTAATAATGCCTGTTGAAGCAACGGCGACATAATCAAACTGTCCTTCATATTCTTTTAACAACTGAGCAAGGGTTTGATGCATCACTTGTGCGGCATCATCTTGTGGCGTGGAAATCTGTTTTCGCTGTTGAATCTCACCATTTTTTACTATAGCAGAAGCGATTTTTGTGCCACCAATATCTAATGCCAAACAACGCTGTAATGTCTGACCACTATCCACTGTTAATGACATGTCTTCTTCCTTTATTTTTTTGCTGAATGAATGGCTTTAGCAAACCAGCTTACAATATGCTCTAAACGCGTTAATGCAGAACCAACCGTCACGCAATAAGCACCAATTTCAATGGCAGTTTTCGCCAACTCAGGGGTGTTATAACGTCCTTCCGCCATGACACGACAACCTGCTGCTTTCAAATCTTTAACTAATTGATAATCAGGCTCCTCCGGCACAGTGCCACCGGTGTAGCCAGACATAGTACTGCCCACAATATCAAAACCCAGTTTTTGACAGTACAAGCCTTCTTCTAAATTCGAACAATCCGCCATGGCTAAACAACCTAATTCGTGGATTTTTTTGACCGCACTTTCAATATCTACCGGTCTAGGACGATTTGTCCCATCCACGGCAATAATATCTGCACCGGCTTTCGCTAAATCTTCAATATCATGCAAAAATGGGGTAATTCGCACTGGGCTGTCAGGTAAATCTCGTTTCACAATACCAATAATCGGTACATTCACGGTAGGGCGTGTTGCTTTGAGATTTTCTACGCCCTCAATGCGCAATCCCGCTGCGCCACCAATAACAGAAGCCTGTGCCATCGCCGCCACAATTTCTGGTTTATCCATCGGGCCGTCATCAACAGGCTGACAAGAAGCAATCAGACCAAATTTGATTTTATCTAAGACTTCATTATGTGATAATTTCGACATATAAACTCCTATATTAGACAGTAACACTTGGTGTCCTTTTGGCTCTTTCGTCATTATAGTAAAACACACGCCATAAAAAAATATTTTTTGAAGTTTAATTTCAAAATTTGTGATCGGCTTCTCAAATTTAAGATAAAGTGACAACATCTATACAAAATATTTTTTTTTACTTTAAAATATGAAGTAATACTTCATTACTTATAAATAGGAGAAAAAAATGAATGTACTAGGTTATGCGCAAAAAATTGGGCAGGCCTTGATGGTACCTGTCGCTGTCTTACCAGCAGCTGCTGTACTGATGGGTATCGGTTACTGGCTTGACCCTGATGGCTGGGGGGCGAATAGTCAACTTGCTGCATTTTTAATTAAATCAGGCGGTGCTATCATCGATAACATGGGCCTACTTTTTGCCGTTGGCGTTGCTTTCGGTTTATCTAAGGACAAACATGGTTCCGCTGCACTTTCAGGTTTAGTGGGTTACTATGTGGTAACAACTCTACTTTCACCTGGCAGCGTTGCTCAGCTACAACATATCGACGTAAGTGAAGTGCCAGCCGCCTTCGGGAAAATCAATAACCAATTTATTGGGATTTTGATCGGGGTGATTTCAGCTGAACTCTATAACCGCTTCTATCAAGTAGAATTGCCAAAAGCACTCTCCTTCTTTAGCGGAAAACGTCTTGTGCCAATCGTCGTTTCTTTTGTCATGATGTTCATCAGCTTCGTATTGCTTTACATCTGGCCATATATTTTCGGCGGTTTAGTGTCATTCGGTGAAAGCATTAAAGACTTAG
>JAHZCF010000025.1 GCA_019423005.1 Haemophilus sp. | reverse complement strand
AAGAGCGCCTAGAAGAATTACGTCATACACAAGAGCAAAACAAAGAAAAACCACGTTATGACCGTCATTGTTTACATGATCACAATCATGCAGCCGATGAGCCACATGTTGTACGTTTTAAAAACCCAACAGAGGGTTCAGTCGTATTTGATGATGCCGTGCGTGGTCGTATTGAAATCAGCAACAGCGAATTAGATGATTTAATTATTCGTCGTACAGACGGTTCACCAACCTACAACTTCTGTGTGGTAGTGGATGACTGGGATATGGGCATTACTCACGTTGTGCGTGGTGAAGACCACATTAACAACACCCCGCGTCAAATTAATATCTTAAAAGCCTTAGGTGCACCAATTCCAGTATATGCGCACGTTTCCATGATTAACGGTGATGATGGTCAAAAACTCTCAAAACGTCATGGTGCGGTAAGTGTGATGCAATATCGTGATGACGGTTATTTACCAGAAGCCTTAATCAACTATCTTGTTCGTTTAGGTTGGGGTCATGGTGACCAAGAGATCTTTACACGTGAAGAAATGATTAAATTCTTCGAATTAGATCACGTGAGTAAATCTGCAAGTGCATTTAACACAGAAAAATTATTGTGGTTAAATCATCATTACATTCGTGAATTACCACCTGAATATGTGGCCAAACACCTTGCATGGCACTATAAAGATCAAGGTATTGATACTTCAAATGGCCCAGCATTAACTGAAATCGTGACGATGCTTGCAGAACGTTGTAAAACCTTAAAAGAAATGGCATCAGCAAGCCGTTATTTCTTCGAAGAGTTTGAAAGCTTTGATGAAGCGGCAGTGAAGAAACACTTTAAAGCAGCAGCGATTGAACCACTTGAAAAAGTAAAAGAAAAATTGACCGCACTTTCTAGCTGGGATTTACATTCTACGCATGAAGCGATTGAACAAACCGCGGCTGAATTAGAAGTGGGTATGGGAAAAGTCGGGATGCCATTACGCGTAGCAGTAACAGGCTCAGGTCAATCACCTTCTATGGATGTGACATTAGTGGGTATCGGCCGTGAACGTGTGTTAGCTCGTATCCAGCACGCCATTGATTTTATTAAATCTCAAAACGCTTAATATTTAGGCTGATAAGCGGGATTTGATTATTTCAATATTGACAGTTTATCAGCCGAAATTTATCATAGTTTGCGTTGTTTGGGGATATAGCTCAGTTGGGAGAGCGCTTGAATGGCATTCAAGAGGTCGTCGGTTCGATCCCGATTATCTCCACCAAATTCTAATTTTATATAGTATGATATAGTCCGATAAAGCCTTGATATATAGCATATCAAGGCTTTTTTGTTGTTCTAACAAGTCCGATAGAAACCAACCAAATCCACAAATTCTAGTAACACTAATAGTAACACCATGCTATGATAGGATCATATAGTGTTACTAAATTAATTATAACTTTATGATTTATAAAATAAATTTATAAAGTTTTTAGTGTTACTTCATTTTGGAGGTATCTAATGGCAAGAAGAACAACTCCCTTAACAGATACGGAGATAAAAAAAGCTAAGCCAAAAGAAAAAGAGTATAGCTTATGTGATGGTTATGGGCTTTTATTAAGAATTAAGCCTAACGGCTCTAAATTATGGCTATTTAATTATATACGACCTATTCTTGGTACAAGGACTAATTTAGGGCTAGGTACATATCCGATAGTTAGCTTAACTGAAGCTAGAATGTTAAGAGATGACTGTCGTAAATTATTAGCTCAACAAATTGATCCTAAAAAACATAGAGAAGAACTAGAAAGAAAGCAGCTTATGGATACTCAAAGTTCCTTTGAGAAAGTTGCAGAACTTTGGAAAGAGAAAAAAAGTTCAGAAGTTGAAGAGAAAACGATCAATAAATATTGGCGAAACTTAGAGCTTCATCTTTTTCCTTTGATAGGTCGATATTCTATTAAAGAAATTAAGCCTTCTTTAGTAGTCCAAATGTTAAAGAAAGTGGAGGAAAATGGATCTCCAGATATGGTTCATAGACTATGCGGTCATCTAAATGAAATCTTAAATTTTGCGGTTAATAGTGGGTTAATTGAAAGTAATACTTGCCTAAAAATTAGCTCTACATTCAAGTCTGTTCGTCAAAGAAATAACCCTAGAGTAAGTATTGAAGAAATTCCTACCCTTATAAAATCAATACATAGTGCTAAGATTGAAAAGAAAACTCAATTATTAATCTTATTTCAATTATTAACAATGGTTCGACCTAGTGAAGCAAGTAACGCTTCATGGAGCGAATTTGATTTTGATAAAAAAGAATGGAATATTCCTGCTGAAAGAATGAAAGTGAGGTTTCTACATACAGTACCATTATCATCCCAAGTAATGGCTTTGATAGAACAGCTAAGACCAATGACGGGTCATAATAAATATTTGTTTACTCATAGAAGTGATTTAAAGAAAGCAATGAGTTCATCTACTGTTAATATGGCACTAAAAAGGATGGGTTACAAAGATAAACAGACTGCACACGGATTAAGGGGATTGGCTAGAACTTTTTTAGCAGAACAAGGCGTTCAACATGAGCATGCTGAAGCTTGTCTAGCACATAAAACAGGAAGCCAAGTTAGCCTAGCTTATAATCATGCTAATTATTTGGAGAAAAGAAGGGATATTATGCAAATGTGGGGAGATTATATTGAGAAATGTTCTCAATCTTAAATTTTTTAGGAGAAATTACCATTAAACGGAGTTGTTTTTTTTTGACCTGCCTCTATTAATAATAAAAAAAACAACTAAATTTATTTATAAATTAGTTAAAAACACTTAATGAGTATCTATCTTGATAGATATGATTACTTACCTATGTAAAAGCTACAAATACAAATTGTAGCTTTTACTATATATTAAGATCTCTTAGCTACGTTTATTTTTGAAGAAGATTATCATTATAGATCTATATAGAGAGCTAAGGCTGATGATGAGAATCATCAGCCCTTGATCTATAATTTTTATTAATTAATAGAATTCTAATAATATGGGATCTTAAAAATAGAAAATCGCTTAGATATAGAATATATAGTCAATATAATGCGAGAGACGCTTATGGCAGGAAAGATAAAAAAACACGTAGGGCAATTCATCTATCCCTAAATAATGCTGCTAGCAGTGATTTAGATAGGTTATACAGCGTTTTCTGATAGTTAAATAATTTAGATAAAATAAGTATATTATAGATAGTGTCTATTTCGATTTAAGCAAAGAAATAATCTCTTTCAATGCTGAAATCTCGCTATCTTTTTGTTCAATCACTAGATCTCTTTGTTTCAATAGCTCATCTTTATGCGAAATAGTTAGTTTTAATCGATCGATTTCTGATGTCAAATTCTCATTTGAACCGTAGTAGTTAGTATTATGATCATTCATAAAGAACAATACATTCTTATCATCATTTTTGATTAGTTCTAAAACATCAATATTAAAGATATTGGCAATTTGCTCCAATTTATGAAGATTGAGCTTAGTTTCTCCACGTTCAATTTTTGCATATAGAGTTGCTGGACATACAACGGTGTCTCCATTGACTATAACGAAGATGACCTTCATCTGGATCAGGAGTATCCCATATCCAGTAAAACTCTTCTTTGAGTTCATAGGCTTCTTTTAAAGCAGGAAGATTACCTAACCAAGTATCTAAGAGGAATGATTCACGTTCATTTAGATCGTGTTTACGCTTTAGAAGGATAAACCTTTCACGCATAAGGGTACGTCTTTCTTTTTGGCTCATATGGGCTTTCAAAGACTTTCTGACGTTATCTAAGGCTTGATTAGCCATTCTAACTACATGAAACTTATCTACGACAACTTTAGCGTGTGGAAGGATAGTGTTCACTGCGTCTTTGTAGGGCTTCCACATATCCATTGTGACGTACTCAATGTAAGTCCTGTCACTGATTTCTGAAAGACGTTGGATGACTGTTTCCTTGTTACGGTTAGGCTTGATGTCATAAATAGTCCTGCGTTCAATATTAGTCAATACAAGCCGAGGTCTACGGATAATATGTATCTCGTCTATCCCAAGCCACTTAGGAGTTTCAAACTGGTATTCACGTTCTTTGAGTGCCACATAGTCCTTAAAAACGTTCCTAATGGTTTTCTCGTCAACACCAACGCTTTCTGCGACTTCTACAAAGGTCTTAGACATGGATTGCTCTTGAATGGACTTTAAAAGCCTTTTGGTCATACTACGCTTTTCATCTACAGATATTAGGCGTTCCCAGAAGGTAGATCCGCATTCACGACACTTGTATCGTCTACGGTTCAATTGTAAGCCCACTCGCTTTAAACGAATGGGCAAATCCATAATTAGTTGATTTCTTGAACTGTGTTTGTACAACTTGTCAAAACCACATTCAGGACAACGTTCAGGTGGTCCGACTGCTTCAACTTTAAACATCATATCGGTTTCATTTTATTGTGGCGGTTCTATTGTTTTAATGTCTGGTAGGGATAATAAGTCTGACATATTATTCATCCTTTATTACTCTGCGGTGTTAAGGTATCAATTATAGATTTGATGTCGAAATCATCAGTGTTAAATTATTTTTGTGACCACAAATGCACTTAGAAAATCCCTTAAAGCATTAGCTGGTTCACTTGAATAGGGAGTTGTAAAAAAGTTCCCTTAGCCTGCACAACAAGATAATTTCGAAATATCTTTATCGAACGTAAGTGCAACTAATTTTAGCCCTTCAGCCATTGTTAAATATGGTGCTAGGGTTTCTGTTAAATCTTCTATCGTTAAGCCAAATTTAACAGCTAATGATGCTGCATAGATGACATCTCCTGCATTTTCAGATACAATATGAACCCCTAATACTTTTAGTGTTTCTGCATCTGCTACTAGTTTAAATACACCGGTTGTTTCACGGTTTACAATTGCTCTTGGAACAGCATCTAAAGGTAATACAGATGTCTTCACATCATACCCTTTCTCTTTTGCTTGTTCTTCTGTTAAACCAACCGTTGCAACCGTCGGATTCGTAAACGTAACAGCAGGAACTACCGATAAATCTATTTTTTTGTTTAATCCACCAATAGCATTATCAGTAATAATTCCACCTTCATAGGCTGCTACATATACAAATTGTGGTCCTAAAGTCACATCTCCTGCTGCATAAATCTTTTCATTACTTGTTTGACCAAAATCATTGATCAGGATTTCATTATTTTTTCCAGTTTCAACACCTGCTGCACTTAAATTTAAAGAATCCGTATTTGGTTTTCTTCCAGTGGCAACAAGTAACTGATCTGATTCAATGACTTCTCTACTGCCATTTACTGTTACGTAAACCCTTTTTATCTCTCCACTTTGTTCAACACGCTCAAAAGTTGCCCCTTTGACAAGGTTTATACCCTGTTCAATTAACGCTTTTTCAACTGACTCTGAAATCTCAGGATCATACTCCTTTAAAAGTCGCTCACTTCTTTGCATAAGCGTTATTTCTGAACCTAAATGATGAAATAGTTGTCCAAGCTCCATTCCAATGTATCCTGAACCAATTACAGTTAATCGTTTTGGTATTTTCTTTAACTCAAGAAGTGTTGTACTAGTTAAATAGTCCATTTTTTCAAGTCCTGAAATTTGGGGCAACGAAGGCGATGCACCTGTTGCAATTAAAAAGCGTTTTGCAGATAACTTTGCCCCATTGACCTCAACCGTACTAGCATCAACGAATTTTGCTTCACCTTTAATTAAATCAAAATTATATTCATCAATTAAATCCATATATTTTTGATTCCGAAGTTCGCTCACCAATTTATCCTTTTGCGTGATTAAACTAGCTAAATCCACTTCTCCAGCGGATGTTTGTAAACCTATAAACGGATTGTCTTTTGATAAATGATTGATTTCCCCTGCCCTAAGAAGAGTTTTTGACGGAACACAGCCAATATTCACACAGGTTCCCCCAACCGTTCCACGCTCAATCATTCCAACTTTTGCACCGTATTCTATAGCTTTAATTGCCGAAGAAAAGGCAGCAGCACCAGAACCAATAATAAGAAGGTCATAATTGTCTTCATTAATTAACGCCACGTTTTCTAGTGATGATACTTCTTCAATTTCTCCGGCTTGGTAATTTGCTTCATCAATCGCCTTTATTGCACTTTCAACCTCAATATCATCGGGCAGTTCAAATACTGCTTCACCACGACGATAACTAGACTCAATATTTTTAGCACCTATCTTTTCAAGTGCTGATTCTACGTGTTTTTCACAACCCGTACAGGTCATTCCTGAAATGTTTACCTTAAATTTATTCATAAAAAAGCTCCTTTCGTTAATTAATCTCTCATGTTAATGTTTCTATTATTGGACACGAATGTAATTGCTTTTCAGCTGGACATCGTTGTTTTAAGTCGTCTAACATAGTTTCAATTCGTTTTAAATCCTCTATTTGTTTTTGCACTTCCTTTTGTTTTTTAGAAACAAATTCGAACATATCTTGACAACGAACTTCATCTTTATCTACAACAGCAAGTAATTTATAAATCTCGCTTAAAGAGAAACCAAGTTCCTGTATTCGTTTAATAAACCCAACACGCTTAACGTCATCATATGAATATATCCGATAACCAGCTTCCGTTCGGTGAGGTTCTTGTAATAAATTTTTTCGCTCGTAATATCTGATCGTTTCTTTATTAACTCCACATTTATCTGCAAACTCACTAATGCGATAAATCATCTTATTTCACCCCCTGAATATTATAAACCATGTACCATAGTACACGGTCAAGTAAATTGGACTATTTTATTTTTTTCCCAAAGTATCACTCGTATGTGATTGATACTTTTATATAATACTATTGATTATCCTAACATCCCACCAGAAAATCCAATTTAAACACCAGTTGTTTTTAAACTATTAAGAAAGTAATTCCATTATATATTCCGAAGACCCAAAAAAAGAAATAATGCTAAAAAATGCATTTAATGAATTTTCATTAAAAATGGATAAAAGAGAAAAAGAACAGTTATCTGAATTAGAAAATAAATATTCTAGTAAAAAGAACAGTCTTTCTTCAGATAAAAATAAAGCTATTTCTGATTCAGAACAAAAATTACTAGAAAATGAAAATCATTATAAAAGAATGTCTAGCCAAATCGAATTAGATGCTAAAAACTATAAAAGAGCAGGAGCAAGTGATAAAGAAGTGTCTGAGTCTTTAGAACGTAACAAAAAGGAACTTTCTAATAATTACAATCATCATAAAAATAGATTCAATCAAGAAAGGGATGATAAGGTTAAGAATATTGAAGATAATCTTAGGATTTTAGAAGAATCTTACCCTCAAGATATTAATAGAGTAAAAATTTATTATCAACAAGAAAGGGATAAATATTTATCTGAAACTAAAGAACAGTTAGATAAAATGGTTAGAGAACATGAACAAGCAATAGAAGTTTATAGAAATCAATATAACAGTGGCATAAAAGCACCTATACGTTATAAAATTGAAAGTAGTGATAATGGAAAAGATTTTTATGTAACTATTCAATAAAAAATAAAGCCTAATAGATTAACTCCCTATTAGGCTTTTATTTTATAAAGTTAAATTTATATTAAGGTATTCCATGAGAGCATTTTGAAGTGGTATAACATCTCTCCTAGATTTAAATTTATGATCAACAATATCATTTAATTCTTTAAGGCTGGTTTTAATTTCCATAATTTCATTTTTTAAATCTAAAATATTCATTTTACGAATGAAGTTTTTTACTTTTTTTAGTGTATTCTTATTCAATTCATTTTCCATTATATTTAATATTCTTCTCATTTTAACCATTCTTTTAAAATCATTATCTTCTATATTCAATATACTATTAATACTTTCTTCAAATGAATCGTATCCATCCAATAATTTCTCATTATAATTGTAAAAAAATGCGATAGATACTGACTTTCCTATTCTTGCTTGAGTTCTAAAAATTGCTTGAACTATTTCTGATTTTACTAGATCTTTAGATTCTATTTTAGTATTTAATACTTCAGAAAGTCTCTCTGCATGAAATGAATTATTAAACCACTCACCAAAAAATATTATTGAATCATATTTTATATACTCATTTGTAGCTCTACACTTTCCTGAATTATAATGAATAACCTCATATTTATCTCGCAAATCTTTACTAATATTTTCTTTAATGAAGTTAGGTAGATTCTCTATATGAAATGTATTATTCCATGTAATAACAAGATGTTTATTTCCATTATTCATAGAAATATATTTCTCAAGTTTTCTTATGTCTTCAACAATATCTTTTTTATGTTTCTCATTACTTTTTCTTGTCCTTCGTGTTGATAACAATGTATCATAATAAATATTATTATTTATAACTACTTTACTTTGATTATATCTTGCTATATTCCAATTATTACTACCTTCAAATAAAAATTCTGCTGTGGCATCTAAAATAATTAATTTTGTATCTTCATCTATAAAGTCATTAATATCTTGGTGTATGATAATATCTGATGATATATCTGTATTAGATAGATCTCCTAAAGATACTATAAGTTTATTGAATAGCCAGCTAACTCTTTCATGATATAGTTTTTCATTTTTTATATCAGGTAAATCATTAAATAATTCATTAAATATATTTTTGTCAAAATTTATTATATTCTTAATTGTCTCCTTATTTAGCCTTATCTCTTTTCTGTATATCAACTCTCTCTTATAAAGTTCTACTAATAATTTCTCATGTTTTACTACTATATCCGTATAAGGGGTCTGGAATTCATCAAAGATAACTAATTCTCTCTTTGTTATCTCTTTCTTTATGGGATCATCATAGTTAATAAATATATTGCTTGATTCATATAAAGCCCTCCAGTTATTAGTTACTACTATTCTATATTTTGACAAAGCATAAATATTACATTCTAATTCTTTTAATGTATCGCTTCCTTTATAAATTCCACAAATGGACTGTTTAGGATTTAATGCTTTAACATCAAATACAAGCCTTTTAATTTCTTCATTTGTTTTTACAATAATCAAAGTAGACTTATCAGTATTAGCACAAAGAACCTTTAAATTTGTGGTTTTCCCTGAGCCGCAACCCCAAGCTAAGACTTGCCTATTTGAATAGCTATCTATGCTATTCTTAAGTTTGTAACTGCTATCATCTACTTTATCTAGTAAATAGTTACGCCTAGAAAGTAGATAGTTATTATCATCTACATTGTAATCAATCTCATTATTTTTTAATCTCCATCCCTTCCATTTATCTGGAAAACTTACATTTTCTTTCTTCATAATAATCTCCATAAAAAAGCCACTAAATAGTGGCTTGGATTTAAATTTTTAGCATATAGATATTATCTATTTCAGTTCTTTTTAAATAATCTACTTTTATCAATTCATTTATAGCTTTAATGAATAAATCTCTTTTTAAGTTAAAAACAGATTCCGAGTTGAAAGTAGTTAACGTTATTTCTTTATTTTCATTTTTACTTTTTATGATTAATGTGTATAAGACATTTCTAGCATTGCTAGTTAACTTCTTAAAACGTTTCTCTAATGGCAATTTCCTATTAATAATTGAAAAAATCTTATCATCTACTGTTTTAAGCATAGATCACCTCATTTAGGTTTTTAATGTTGTTTAAGTACCGATTTACATCAGATTCAAAGTAGCCTACGGAGTTAGCTCCTAGGCTAACTTTTTTGGGAAAATTAGGCTTATAATAAGCAGAACTTTTATCCTGCCAAGTGTAGAATGTACTTTTAGATATTCCTAATATCGTTAAAAATTCTTTTACCCTGATTATTCTATCCATGGTAAAACCCCTATATATAAAAAGGGTATTACTCTTTAGTTAGTAATACCCTTATATTATTGCGTTTAAAAAAATGATCTGTAATATCACTTTTGATAAGGCGTATAGCCTCTATTTCATATATTAATAAGAAATCCTTACTGTTGTATGGTCTAACTAAAATCAACTTGAGACCATCCTATACTTCCTCCAGATTGCTTGCAAGCATTTTTTGAACAAATTTTCTGCTTTCCAACATAGGAAACTTATCTTATTCATTCTCATATATAACTAATGTTTTCATTAAGAAAATTTTTAAAAATTTCTGTCTAAAAAATAGTCGAATAATACTATTTTACTTTTTTAGATATTTTCCTATTGTTGTGCTACCATTAACTCACAAGGTAGCATACCAGTGCTTTAATTATTATAGATAATCTATCACTTCATTTTTTAGTAACACCAATAGTAACACTGAACACAAACCCAACAAATAAAGTTATTATAAATCAAAGTCTTATATTGCTAGTTCAAGTGAGATTATCAAATTTAAAACCTTGAAACTTAAAGTGAGTTTCAAGGTTTTTTCTTTATGGCAAATCTACATTTCGTTTAGATAATTCAAGCCTAATCCATTCATTTGTCGCATAATCCAACTTTGTTTTTTACGAACTAACGCACTAGGCTTATTCACTTTATAGATGATAGGGTTTGGTAAAACTGCAGCGAGTAATGCCGCTTCTGATTGAGTTAAATTTTTCGCTGATTTTTTGAAGTAATAGCGACTGGCCGCTTCTACACCAAAGATGCCATTACCAAATTCTGCGATGTTCAAATACACTTCTAAAATGCGTTCTTTGGACCAAAAGATTTCCATTAATGCCGTTGTGGGAACTTCTAATCCTTTGCGAAGCCAACTTTGTCCATGCCAGAGAACGAGGTTTTTTGCTGTTTGTTGAGAAATCGTTGAAGCTCCTCGGGTTCGGCGAGATTTTTCATTAAATTTAAAGGCCTTTTGAATTGCCTCAAAATCAAAGCCCCAGTGGTTGGGGAATTTTTGATCTTCAGCGGCAATGACTGCGAGTTGCATATTCGGTGAGATTTCATCAAGACTCACCCAATCATATTTGATTGAATAGCTAAAATCTAACTGCAATAAGTGCCCGATTTTTTGCTGTACCATATAGGCAGAGGAGGGAACAGGGATAAAGCGGAAGCAAATAAAAAACGCGAGGATTGCGAGAGAAAAACGCCACGCAATCCGTTGCCAATTTTTTTTCCACCAAGAGGGGCGAAAAAGATGTAAAAGTGCGGTCAGAATTCGCTTAGTTTTTTGCAGCTTGCTCATCGAGTTGGTTTTTCACCCAGTTTATAAAATCCGGATCCATTGTTTTGAGCATATTAGAACCACGCGTAATGGTTGCCGCACTGGTATTAAGATTCTGTTGAATCTCTCGTTGTGAGAGATTTTTATCTAATAACTGCGCCACGATTTGCAAACGTAAACCCACTGCATCGCGCTCATCTGGCGTGAGTAGGAGTGTTAAGAAATCTTGTGCTTTGCCTTGCTCAAATGCGGTTTGCAAGGTTGCGAGGAAAGCATTCCATTGTTCTAAATTGCGGCTAATATACATATCAACAATCCTATACTATTAAACTAGTGCGACTAGTATAGCCGATCGTATTCCTCTTTGCTAAAGGTTTGTAATTTTTCTTTGTCTTGTAGGTTTTGATAGTAAAAATCATAAGTTAATACGTTTTGAACATAACCTCGAGTTTCAAAGAACGGAATAGAGGCAATAAATTCATCCATGGCCAATTTGCCATTGGCTCTCGCAAGCCATTTTTCTACACGGCTTGCTCCCGCATTATAGGCAGAGGCGATCAAAATTCGATTGTTTGGATATTTAGCATTCAGCTCATTTAAGTGCGCCGTACCGAGTAAAATATTATTAAGCGGTTTGAATAAATCTAACTCTCCATTATAAGGAAGTTGCTGATTTTCTGCCGTTTTTTGCGCGGTACTTGGTAATAGCTGCATTAATCCTCGAGCATTTGCAGAAGATTGTGCCATTGGATTCCAAGCACTTTCTTGGCGCGCAATGGCCATGGCAAAAGTTTTGGTGACACGATTATCCACAATCGCTTGAGGTTCCGTTGCGCTGAGATTCACATTACTAAGGGCAATATCAAAATATTGACTGTAAGCATTTGGTAAGCGTAATCCGATATAATCCCATGCTTTTGCAATAATCGACCCATCTACGCCTAATTCAAACCAATTTTGTTCATTCGCATATTGGCTTAAAGCAATCTGTAGTTGTTCTTCTTGCGATAATTTTTCTAATAGAAAACGCCAACGTTGTTTGGCTACGCCTAATCGATCCAATTGTCGTAATTCAGCAATTTCTGCGAGAGCTGGCTGAAATTTTTTATATTCATGTGCCCAGTAAGGATCTGAAATACTTCTCGCGATAAATACTTCTAATCCTGGTTGACCGAAATCATATCCTGCGCCACGATTTTCAGGATATAATTTTGCTGTCGCTAACATTGGGTAGAATCCGCGTTCGTTGCTTAATTCAGAGAATATTTCTTTGGCTTTTGTGACATTCTCTTTTTCGAGTGCTTTCCCCATCCAATAACGCCATTCTTGTTTTTGCTTCGCTTCATTGGAAAGGGCATTCAACCAACCTAATAAATCCGTTTTTTGCCAAATAGCCGTACGCAAACGACGTTCAATGAGGTTATCGGCATTCAGTTTTAGGATTTCTTGATCGCGCCATTGCACAAAGTTGGGGCTTTCGTTATCAAAGAAACGGCTAATAAAGGCGATTTTCCAATCACGTAATTCAGTTTCGTTTAATTGCCAAGTCTTCGCCCATTGCTCGTAAGGGATGAAGGTTGGCTCATTCATATTTTCCGGAATAGTTCGCAAATAACGAGAAAAACCTAGCACTACGGCAAATTTATTGGTGATTTTATTCGTATTACCATCAATTAATGGCAGTCTCTCAGCGAGCATTTTCAAATTTGCTGGATTTTTTAAGAGATCCTGATAGAGCGCTAAATGAGCGGCTACTTGCTCATCTTCTTTAGCATTCTCAATTTTTTCTAACTCTTTAGCGAGTATTTCTAATCCTTTCGCATCATTTTTACTGAAGAGCATTTCAGCTTTTTGATAGATTTTTTCTGGAGTACGGCCACCCTGTGAATACCAAGCAGTCCACAGCTGAGCATCATTCGGAAGTTCAGCATTGTTGAGCCAAAGCTGTTCATATTCAGACAAAATAGCCGATTTATTCTTGTCGTTTGATTGGTTTTCTGCCGTTTGACTAGTATTGGATGCTTCTATTTGATATTTAGCCGTAAGTACAGCAATTTGTCTTTCCAAATTATTTGGCGTGAGTTTGGCGAGTGCTTGAGTATCTTCAGCATTGGTTAGCAACGTAAAAATACTTTGTTCTAATTTTCCACGTAGAAAATGAGAGGAATGTTGCTGAATAAATTGTTCAATGTCTGTTCTCAATGCATTCACTTCTTCACGAGGCGTATCGCGGTTAACGGTTTTTACACGAGCATCCAAATAAGCCACTATAGCATCAGTTTGCAATGGATAACCTTTTAAAGAATCAATAAGCCCAAGAAATAATTTGGCATTATTAGAAACATGATTATTTTTGACCGCACTTTTAAGTAGCGACTCTAATTGCAGAAAAGTGGCGCGTTGTTCAATCAGCTTTAATTCATGAGCATGCTGTTGTTGTGCCCATTTGGCTTGTTCTTCAGCAAGGTTAATTTGTGGCACCGTTTCATTTTTGCTTTTATGAGCATGCTGATTAGCCAAAGCTGAGCCTGAAAGTGCGGTTAAAATTAATAACGAAATTGTCGTGTGTTTAAGTGCTCGCATAGGAGATTCCATATAAAGAGAAAGACGGATATTTAGATCCGTCTTTGAGTGTAGAGTTCGTTTTATTTAGAAAACTTTTTTGAAAGGCTTCACAATTACATCACCATAAACGCCAGCTTCAACATAAGGATCTTGTGCAGCCCAGTCTTTTGCTGCAGACAGACTTTCGAATTGAGCAATCACAGTTGAGCCGGTAAAGCCAGCTTCACCTGGATTTTCATCGTCAATGGCTGGATTGGGACCGGCGGTTAATAAACGACCTTCTGCTTGTAATTGTTTTAAGCGAGCGAGATGCTGCTCACGTACAGCAAGGCGTTTTTCTAAAGTGCCAGGAATATCTTGGGCAAAAATCACGTAATACATCATTTTTCCTTTTAACAACGTAATTGTAATTCTTCGATGGTAGCTAACGCACGTTCTAATTCAAGATTGCCTTCGCGTGGAATACCGCGAGCTTTGCCGTCTTTTCCTACGGCGACAAAGGTAAATACAGCATCTGTCACGCAGTAACGTTCCCCAATTGGTTCACTGGCAACTTTTTTCACCCATACTTCTACCTTGATTTTAATAGAAGAACGACCCACACTGAGACATTGGCCGTAACAACACACCACGTCACCGACGGCGATAGGTTTGATGAAGTTCATACTTTCTACGGCAACGGTGACAACGCGACCATGAGCAATTTCTTTTGCTAGAATTGCTCCGCCCATATCCATTTGTGACATAATCCAGCCACCGAAAATATCACCGTTCGCGTTGGTATCTGAAGGCATCGCTAAGGTACGTAATAATAATACGCCTTTAGATTGACGACCGTCTTTATCGATAAGATTTGAAACCATTATTTGTCCCCGTCATTTTTTTGATCATCTTTAGGTAAGTAACGGTAAATATAAGCACCGCTGACAATTGTTGCAACAAAGGTCATACCAAGTAAACCAAAAGATTTGAAATCAACCCAAGCATCTTCAGACATATTTTGGCTGATATAAATATTTACCAGCATACACAGAATAAAAAATCCTGCCCAGCCTACATTTAATTTGTTCCACACATTATCCGGTAACTGGATTTCTTTGCCTAATAACTTTTTCACTAATGGCGTATTGAATCGGAATTGTGCAACCAATAAAACAATGGCAAATAAGGCATTAATAATCGTGACTTTCCATTGTAGGTATTTGATTTCATTGAAATAGGCAGTGAGCAAACCAAAAAAGACGACAGCAATCGCCATGATTTTTTGTTGTTTCTCAATTACGCCATATTTCAGTTTTAGCACAATCATTTGAACAATGGTTGCAATCACTAATACGATGGCAGCATCACGCACACCAAACATTTTGTAGGTGATGAAAAAGAGAACAAGCGGAATAAATTCAAGAAGTTGTTTCATATTATGCCTTCATAAATAAGCTGTAAAAACGGTAAGTAAATACCAAAATAAACATTTGAAATAATGCAGCCAAGATGCCAACGATAGCACTTAAAAATGATGAACCCAAGATTGCACCAAAGGTATTCACTACTAAAGGAAGAAGTAAATAAGTGAGCAAGGCATAAATAATTAATACGCCATTACGCTTGATACCCGCACGCCATACTTGTAAAGCGCTTTGTCCTATAGATTGATTGGAGACAATATAGTGCACAGGCGATAAGCATAGACGAACAAAGAAAAATAAACCAAATACCATTGAAACAAAGGCTAGAGGGGAGAGGGCATTTTTGCTTAAAAATGAGCTCATAACATCAGCAAGGCCAAATAAAAGTGGCAAACTCATAAAAATATCTAAAACGACCACACCTAAAAAACGGCGCAATGTCAGCATGAGACCTTGATTAATCGGATTTTCATTTTGCTGACTAATATGATGAATAGTTGCAATGCCGAAGGTTGCAATAAAAGACATCAACAATTGTTGGAATAAAAAAGATCCAATCAGTGCAGTTGGCTCAACTTTGCTTAATGCATCAATAATGTCCTGTTGTGATGGATTAGGATTATCACCCAAACTCGGCATTGGGACACTGACTAATGCATTAATTAATTGTGAGACGACAAAAATCCCAACGAAAATCAGCACGGTTTTTCGCTGATTACGCATAAAATTGAGGCTATCTTGAAAAATCTGAGTAAAGTTAATTTGCATATTATATCCCACAATAATAAAACCCCGATTATACAGGGTTTATTGTTTTTTTCATAAAATCAGGTTGTTTAATGGTGATTTGAGTCACTCTTTTCAAGATCGCATATTGCTTTACTCATTAGCGTAACCATTCGGTGGCAACTGCTTGCCGTCTAAATAAGCTTGATTTTCAATGAGTTTTAATCGATCTTCTACAAACCATTTAATCACTAAAGGATAAATGAGATATTCCTGTTCACGGGTACGAAGTTCAATTTCCTCAACGGTATCGCCAGGGAAAATAGGCACTTTAGCTTGTAATACAATAGCGCCGCCATCGATCTCTTCATTGACAAAATGCACGGTTGTACCGTGTTCGCTGTCGCCATTCTCAAGCGCTCTTTGATAAGTATCTAATCTAGGATATTTTGGTAGAAGGGAAGGATGAATATTTAAAATTTTCCCTGCAAAACGTTGTGTAAATGGTTTAGTTAAGATTTTCATATAACCGGCTAACACAATGAGATCAACATTGAGATCCTCTAAATAATCACCGATAGCCTTATCCATATCGAGATTGGACGTAAAATCTTGACGTAAAAAAACTTGGCTAGGAATGCCCGCACTTTCAGCGCGTTCTAAGCCAAATGAATCGATTTTATTACTGATGACGGTCACAATCTTTCCTGGAATAAAGTCTGTTTGACAAGCCTCAATTATCGCTTGAAGATTTGATCCTTGTCCTGAAATCAGGACGGCAATTTTTTTCATATTATTCTACATAAAATAAGGGCGAACCTTTCATTTTGAAATTTTCGCCCTGAAATGGAAAATTGAAATTATTTAATAATAACTTGTGGTTCGTCATCTATCGCACTTTCGATATGGCCGATCAACCAGGCATTTTCACCCGATTGTTTTAAAATTGCTAATGCGGTTTCCACTTGTGATTGTGGTAATGCAATTACCATGCCAACGCCACAGTTGAATGTGCGGTACATTTCATAGGTTTCAATGTTGCCTTTTTCTTGTAACCATTTGAACACAGGTTGCCATTCCCAGCTACTTTCATCGATGACTGCTTTGGTTTTTTTAGGTAATACACGCGGAATATTTTCCCAGAAACCGCCACCTGTTAAGTGCGCAATAGCATGGACTTCGGTTTGTTTGATTAAGGCGAGAACAGATTTCACATAGATTTTTGTCGGCGCAAGCACTTGTTCACTTAATGGATGACCATTTAATTGCTCAGTGGCGGGGTTTACACCGGCAACATCCATCACTTTGCGAATTAAAGAATAACCATTTGAATGCGGGCCACTTGAACCTAGTGCAATTAAAGCGTCTCCTACTTTAACCTGGCTACCATCAATGATTTCTGATTTTTCGACCACTCCCACACAGAAACCTGCAAGGTCATAATCACCAGCGTGATACATACCCGGCATCTCTGCGGTTTCGCCACCAACTAATGCACAACCAGATTGTACACATCCTTCAGCGATACCTTTGACCACATCTGAAGCAACATCCACATCAAGTTTTCCTGTCGCGTAGTAGTCTAAGAAGAATAATGGCTCTGCACCTTGTACGACTAAATCGTTAACACACATTGCAACCAAATCAATACCGATGGTATTGTGTTTTTTTAAGTCAATGGCTAAACGTAATTTGGTTCCTACGCCGTCTGTGCCAGAAACAAGGATAGGTTCTTTATATTTGCCTGGAATAGCACATAATGCACCAAAGCCACCTAATCCCCCGATGACTTCAGGACGAGTAGTTCGCTTCACGTGTGGTTTAATACGTTCAACTAATTCATTACCGGCATTAATATCCACGCCTGCATCTTTATAACTTAATGATGGTTTGCTCACAATGTTATCCTATATTTTTAGGTTAAATGATAAAACGGCGTGATTGTATCAGATTAAGCAAACGTTTGCGATAGTGATTTAATTAGGTTTTAACTAAAAAAATAACCGCACTTTATTTTAAAGGATAAAGCGCGGTTATTTTTTTACGAGTTTTTAGCGATTCGCTAATTCAAAAATCATCGCTTCAGCTTGGCAACTAAATGTAAAACGAGCCGTTAAATTTACACCATTTTCAGTTTCGGTGATTTCACTTGTAATCTCGCAAGGATCGCTTTCTGTTTTGCGTGCTTTCTCAATGAAACGATTAAGCGCTGATTCAGCTTCAGCTTTATTCGCATAGGTTTGATGAATATCAACAGAACAATCTGAACCGCCAATAATCGTTCCCACATCAACACAACTACAAGTGAGAGATTCTTCTGCTTTGCATGTTACTGTCATAGGATTTCCTTATTTAAAATTAAGACTAAGTCCATTCTAACATTTTTGAAACGTTCTGCCAAAGTAGCCGCATTTTTTAATTTAAATATCATTTATTTATAACTGGTCGGAACACTTAAAATTTAATCTAAAATAATTTGCACTCCATTTATTGGAGTTTTAGAATCTCGCGGTTTTTTTCATTATTATTAATAACAAAAGGTTCCAAATGACAAAATTTAATAAAACGCTATTAGCAATGACCACATTGTTAGCAGCAAGCGGTGCAAATGCAGCCGCATTCCAATTAGCAGAAGTTTCTACATCAGGTCTTGGTCGAGCTTATGCCGGTGAAGCAGCAATTGCTGATAATGCTTCAGTGGTTGCAACTAACCCTGCATTAATGAGCTTATTTAAAACTAATCAATTCTCTGTGGGTGGCGTTTATGTAGATTCTAAAATTCACATGAGTGGTCCTGTTACAGTTAATGCGCTAGGTCGTACTGTTGCGGTAGGTTCTGCAGATCATAACAGTGTTGTTCCAGGTTCATTGATTCCGAATATGTATTTTGTGGCACCAATTAATGACAAATTTGCCATTGGTGGTGGAATGAATGTGAATTTTGGATTAAAAAGTGAATATGAATCAGATTACAACGCGGGAGTATTCGGTGGTAAAACTGATTTAAGTGCGATTAACTTAAATTTAAGCGGTTCCTATCGTGTCTCTCAAGGTTTAACTGCTGGAGTGGGTTTAAATGCAGTTTATGCAAAAGCAGAAGTTGAGCGTCGTGCAGGGATTTTAAGTGATGCAGTAAAAAATGCTGCGCCATTAGTTCCTGCATTAGTGAGAGCTGGACGAATTTCACCAAACGCGGCCGCTTCTTTAGCAAAATTACAAGGTGTGAATAAAGAAACTGTATTAACCCACTTACAAGATAAAAATGCATGGGGTTTCGGTTGGAATGCAGGTTTAATGTATGAGTTCAATGCAAATAACCGTGTAGGTTTAGCTTATCACTCAAAAGTCGATATTGACTTTGAAGATGATAATGCTGTGAGTGCAAGTCGTACTATTCGTGGGCAAGGCTCTGCAGCAGGTGGTTTAACATTACGTTTACCAGATTATTTAGAATTATCAGGTTTCCAGCAAGTTACAGATAATTTGGCATTGCACTACAGCTACAAATTTACACACTGGAGCCGTTTCAAAGAGTTACACGCAACGTTTAATGACGGTGAACTTGCGTTCCATAAAGATGAAAAATATCGTAGCAATTCTCGTTATGCATTAGGTGCAACCTATAATGTAAATGATAAATTAACGCTTCGTGCGGGTATTGCTTATGATGAAGCGGCTGCACCAACAGAGCATGTAAGTGCATCTATTCCAGATACTGATCGTATGTGGTATAGCGTAGGGGCAACTTATAAAGTTACTCCTAATCTTTCTATTGATGCAGGCTTTGCACACTTACGTGGTAAAAAAATTCACTTTACCGAAAGCCAATCAATTGGTGGCTTAGCGACCGTAACAGCGAATTATACCTCTAAAGCAAGTGCTAACCTTTACGGTTTAAACTTAAACTACAGTTTCTAATTTGTAAAAAATTTAGCATAATACGCAGCACACCGAATGCAGGTTCGGTGTGCTTTTTTCTTATATCACTCCATAAAAAACGAGAGAAAAATGACCGCACTTTTTTATGCTTATATGGACTCACCAATTGGTCGATTATTAATGCTTTCTGATGGTGAAAATCTTACAAATTTAGATTGTGAGTTAGAACAAACCACGCCAAACCCAAATTGGATTTTACGAGAAGATTTACCGCTTTTTAAAAAAGTACGCTCTGCTTTAATGCGTTATTTTAATGGCGAGCCAGAAAGTTTCTCCGATATTCCTTTATTGCCTAAAGGTACCGCATTTCAACAAGCAATTTGGGCAGCATTGCGTCAAATTCCTTATGGAAAAACAGCGAGTTATGGTGGATTAGCAGAAAGCATTAATAACCCTAAGGCAGTGCGAGCCGTTGGCGGTGCGGTAGGGAGTAATCCCATTAGTATTATCATTCCATGCCATCGTGTATTGGGGAAAAAATGTGAAATCACCGGTTTTGGTGGTGGATTGCCGGCAAAACGCTTTTTATTGAAACTAGAAAATATTCCTTACATCGACAAAGGCGTAGAATACGTTAAACCAAAATTATTGAAGAAATACCACGCATGATCCCACAAACCGAACAAGCCTTATTAGAAAAAGCGCAATCTATTGCGGGGTTAACCTTTGGAGAACTTGCAGATGAATTAAATATTCCCGTTCCGCCTGATTTAAAACGCGATAAAGGTTGGGTTGGAATGTTGCTTGAAACCGCATTGGGGGCGACTGCCGGCAGTAAAGCAGAGCAGGACTTTTCCCATTTAGGCATTGAATTAAAAACCTTACCCATTAATGCCGAAGGTTTTCCGTTGGAAACCACGTTTGTGAGTCTTGCCCCATTGGTTCAAAACTCAGGGGTAAATTGGGAAAATTCACACGTTCGTCATAAATTATCGAAAGTCTTGTGGATTCCTATTGAAGGTAGTCGTGATATTCCGTTGCGTGAGCGACATATTGGCCAACCTATCTTATGGCAACCTTCGACTGAACAAGAACATCAATTACGCCAAGATTGGGAAGAGTTGATGGATTATATTGTGCTCGGAAAGTTAGATCAGATTACGGCGCGTATTGGTGAAGTTATGCAACTGCGTCCAAAAGGTGCAAACAGTAAAGCCATTACGAAAGGCATTGGTAAAAATGGGGAAGTGATTGATACCTTGCCGCTGGGGTTTTATTTACGGAAGGAATTTACGGCAGGCATTTTAAACGCTTTTCTTAATTATAAAAATGGGTGAATCATCACCCCTTTTTTATTTCTCTAAGTTTTGAAAAACACGGAAAAAACCCACCGCACTTTGTAAAGTCTCACCATAAAAAATGAGGGGGATACGATTTCGTTGCCAAGGCGGAACGCCGAGCTCTTGCCAAATTTTTTTCATGGTTTCGGCAGGGCGATTATGCTGTCGTTTCACTTTGCCAGTATAAGCAAATCGTATTTTAATCGGCTCTTGTGTATTGGCAAGTTGAACTTGTTTGTTATTCCAATGCACTAAAATGCCTTGCTCATTGTTGATTGCATAAATTCTTCCAAGATTATCAGGCAAAGTAATCTGTTGATTTAACGGCATATCAAGAGAAGTTTGCGACAAATCAACGAATTTTCCTGTTAAATAGAGACATTGTTGATAGCGGCGAATAATATGCTCCCCAAGTTGAAATTGTGGGGAGGCATCCGCTTTGGCCTGAATAACATCATCAACAATATGCATTAATTGAACCTGCGTAGGCATGGCAATCTGATTTTTAGCCAGCCACATTCGCAAAAGTGCGGTTTGTTTTGGCGATGAATAGTCTAGAAAGTTTACGAGCGAAAACTGTTTTTGCTCTTCAAGAATGTGCTGCTCAAAGCAGGTCTGTAATAATTCATTAATCAGTTGTTGTTGTTCAAAACAATGTTGTGCGGCACGCTGAACCGAATGATCAAAATGCCCCCAACGTTGGCGTAATTCAGGCAAAATTTGGTTGCGTAAAAAATTGCGATCGTAATGATTATCTTGATTGCTTTCGTCTTCGACCCAAGACAGATTTTCTTGCTGTACGTAATTTTCTAATTCACTTCGGCTAAAAGAAAGGAGGGGGCGTAGAATAAGCATCCCGAACAATTGACTTTCTTTTTGCATAGCGCCTAAACCTTGTAATCCCGCTCCTCGTTTTAATGCGAGGAAAAAAGTCTCAGTTTGATCATTTAAATGATGCGCTGTGACTAGATATTCATCAGGTTGAATATGTGTTGAAATGGCTTGATAACGGGCTTCTCTTGCGCCCGCTTCAATGCCATCATGCATTTCCACTTTGACTTTTTCAATAATAAGTGGAATCGCAAATTGTTCACAGAGTTGTTGGCAATGAGCCGTCCAAGCATCCGCGTTGGGGCTTAATCCATGATGGATATGAATAGCTCGCAGGCTTAAGTGCGGTCGTTTTTTACTGAGTTTTTTAACTAAAGAAAGTAGTGCAGTGGAATCCAAACCACCGCTAAAAGCAATGAGCAGCTTATTGGCGGTGGTTGGAATTTGTGCTTGGAATAATGAAAAAAGATCCATTAGGCAACTTTAACAGCTTTGTAGTTTGTGCTTGGATTTAAGATCTCAAAACGTGCAGCAATCGGTTGGAGTTCGTAAGATTTCAAATCAAACGTGGTTTTCATCACACCCGCCACGGCATTATTCATTTTTTCAAAAGCTTCAACATCATTGCCACAGTTTAAGTAATGTGCTAAAAAAGTCCCCGCAATTAAATCACCCACACCAACTGGTTCAAAGTTAAATTTATAAAGCGGACGACTTAAACGCCATACGCCTTCAGGTGTCGCCATAATAATTTCAAAGGTATCAGGATCATTGAGTTTGCCTGCCGTTCCTAGATGTTTGACCAATACTTTTTTCACACCTTTAGCGACTAATGCATTAGCGGCTTTCAGTACGTCATCAAAGGTGTTGATAGGGAAGTCAGAAAGCGTACGAAGTTCGGAAAGATTTGGGGTCATGATGTCCGCACGTGGAATGGCTTTTTCAATTAAGCGTTCACGTACACCATCTGCTACCACGCAGACTTTTTCGGCATTTGGCATCACTGGATCGCACAAGTAAAGTGCATTGGGGTTACGAGCTTTGATTTTCTCTAAAGCATAGATAATTTGATCAACTTGTTCCGCTGAACCTAAATAGCCAGAAAGTAACGCATCACATTCTTGCAGTTTTCCAATCGCATCTAAACCGTTGGCAATTTCACCAATTTGTTCTTGTGGAATCACCATGCCTGTCCATTTGCCATATTGGGTATGGTTAGAGAATTGCACGGTATTGAGTGCCCATACATCCACGCCTAATAGCTGCATTGGAAACGTGGCTGATTTATTACCGGCAAATCCATAAACCACGTGAGATTGAATTGCTAATACACTTTTCATTTTGAACTCCTTTTACGTTATTTTTATTTTAGCATTGATGCATTTTTTGACATCCATGCATTATTTCTCAAAACACAAAAAAAAGAGCGGGTAAATTAACCGCTCTTTTTTATACATTATTAACAATAACCGTAAGACATTAAACGTTCGTAACGTCTTTCTAATAAGCCATCTTTGTCGAAGGTATCTAATTCGTTTAGTTCTTCAACAAGACATTGTTTTAAATTGCGTGCCATTTCATGATAATTACGATGTGCTCCACCTAATGGCTCTGGAACGATATTATCAATTAAACCTAACTCTTTTAAACGAGCGGCTGTTAAGCCCATGACTTCGGCTGCGGTTGACGCTTTTTCTGCGCTTTTCCATAAGATAGAAGCACAGCCTTCTGGTGAGATAACAGAATAGGTTGAATATTGCAACATATTCACTTTGTCGCCCACACCAATGGCTAATGCACCACCGGAACCGCCTTCACCGATTACCGTACAGATAACAGGCACTTTTAAGGTAGACATTTCACGTAAGTTACGAGCAATGGCTTCAGATTGACCACGTTCTTCCGCACCGATGCCCGGGTAAGCCCCTGGTGTGTCGATAAAGGTAATGATAGGTAAGTTGAAACGCTCAGCCATTTGCATTAAACGTAATGCTTTACGATAGCCTTCAGGTGCCGGCATACCAAAGTTACGTGTTACTTTATCTTTTACTGTACGACCTTTTTGGTGACCGATAATCATTACTGCGCGACCATCTAAACGAGCAAGACCACCTACGATTGCTTTATCATCTGCAAAGGCACGATCGCCTGCAAGTTCTTGGAAATCAGTAAAAATATGTTCGATATAATCAAGCGTATATGGACGATTTGGGTGACGTGCCATACGAGAAACCTGCCATGCATCAAGATTTGCAAAGGTTTTTTTGGTTAATTCATCGCTTTTCTTTTGTAAGCGTTTAATTTCATCGTGTAAATCAATTTTGTCATCAGATGCTGAACGTAGTGCTTCAATTTTGGCTTCAAGTTCAGCAATAGGTAATTCAAAATCTAAATATTCTTGGCTCATTTCTTATCCTAAAATATCGTCAAAAGTTGCCCGCACTTTATCAAGATTTAAGGTGCGGTGCAAATGGTTTTCACTGGTTGGAGCGGATTATAAATATTCCTTTTTTAGTAATGATAACAAAAACAAAAATGCGGAACAAATTACGACGGAAGGCCCCGCAGCTGTATCATAAAAGGCGGAAAGAAATAACCCGCCAACGACGGAAAGCATACTGATTAAAATCGCAATAAACACCATTTGTTCAGGTGTTTTGGCAAAACGTCTTGCCGTTGCAGCTGGGATAATTAAGAGTGATGTAATAATCAGGGCTCCAACAAACTTCATACTTAATGCAATGGTAAGTGCGGTCAAAATCATTAAGATAAATCGCATTTTTTTAATGTTAATGCCTTCCACTTGAGCCAGTTCAGGCGAAACCGTGGTGGAGAGTAAGGCTTGCCAGAAGTAAAGCAGTGTGCCTAATACAATGAGGACACCCGTGCCAATATAAGGTAAGTCGTTAAAATTAATGGCGAGCAAATCCCCAAAAAGATAACTCATTAAATCTACGCGGACATTTTTTAGTAAGCCAACCGTAACCACACCAAGGGAAAGACAACTGTGTGCGATAATGCCTAAAAGGGTATCCACTGAAAATTGCGTGTTACTTTCGAGCCAAACCATTAATACGGCGAGAATAATCGTCAAAATTACAATGGCAACATAAGGGTTAATTTGTAAGAAAATCCCTAACGCCACACCAAGCAAGGCTGAGTGGGAAAGGGTATCACCAAAATAAGCCATTTTACGCCACACCACAAAAGCACCCAGTGGTGCGGTAATTAAGGAAAGCAGTAATCCCGTAAGCAAGGCGGGAAATAAAATCTCAAACATGATTTTTCCTTATTGTTGGCATTCAGATGGATTGGCACTGCAACTACAAACATCACCGTGCATATTATGATGATGATTATGATGGTGCGTATAAAAGCCCACATTTTGTGAGATTTGGTTGCCCCAAAGGCGTATAAATGTTGGATCATTCGATAAACTTTCGGGTGTGCCGGCACAGCGAATATGTTGATTGATGCACAACACTTCTTTACTGTCCGCCATCACGATATGCAAATCATGGGAAACCATTAAAACCGCACAATTTAAGGCTTGTTGAGTACGGTGAATCAGCTGATAAAGTTCAGCTTGACCATTAATATCGACCCCTTGAGTTGGTTCATCTAGCACCAGTAAATTGGGTTTGTTCAAAATCGCACGAGCCAATAATACACGTTGCATTTCCCCACCTGAGAGTTTTTGCATATTATTTTTTCTCAGATGCGTAATAGAAAGTTGCTCAAGTGCGGTTGATATTTCTTGCGTTTTAACACCTTTTTTGAGTGCCAGAAAACGCTCAACCGTCATTGGTAAGCTGTGATCGAGGTGAATTTTTTGTGGGACATAGCCAATTCTGACATTGGTGCTATAAATTACTTCACCGGATGTTGGCGTTTGTAATTTTAATAAGGTTTTTAAGAGGGTCGATTTTCCCCCACCATTTGGCCCAACAATGGTGATAATGGAATTGGGATAAATGCTGAGGTTAATATCCCGCAATGCGGTCTTTTGTTCAAAGACCACATTGATATTTTTCAGTGTAATTAATGGTGTGGGTTGGGCTGGTTGAATGGCGCGAATCTGCATAATTCCCCCTTTAAAAATAGCTCCCTAAAATAGCTCATTTCCTCCTTTTTCTCAAGAAATTCCGACTATGCCTAATATTTAGGCATAAAATTTGACATTTTTAGGGTAAAATGAATTTTTTTTAGAGTTTGTAGTCTGAAGAGCGAAAAGCTTTTTATTCATTTTAAAGGTATCTATTTTGCAACACGTTAAATTAGCTAGAGATCGACGGAAAAGAAAATCCCGCATAAAAGCGGTAATTTTTTTTGCTGCACTTTTGCTTATTTTAACGGGCATTTTCCTCGCCTTTAAAGACACTGCTGATTATGATCCTTCTCTGCAAAGTAATCTTGAGCCAGAGATGGTAGATAATGTACAGTATCAATCCCTTACATCTGAAAAAACGGAATCAGACAAGTCGCAAGCTCAAGCAGGCGAACATCCAGAGACTAAGCTGAATGCGAATAAGGAAGATGCAACTTCTTATGATGATGATCTTCAAGCGAAAGATGATGAAGTGGATGAAATCAAACCTCAGTTTGACGATCTCAATGATTTACCAAAAGATGCTCAAGATGTGTTGAGTGGTATTTTAGATGTGGCTGATCAGGCTCTGCGTATTACCGATCAATTTAGCCATACCGTAGTGCGTGGTGATTCATTAAAGGATGTGTTAGAGCTTTCAGGGTTGGAAGATGATACCGCAAAGAATTTGATTACTGCTTATCCTGAATTAAAAACACTTCGCGCAGGTCAACAGTTCTATTGGATTTTAGATAAAGAAGATCAACTAGAATATTTAAATTGGTTGGTATCTGAAAAAGAAGAACGTATTTATGAACGGACTGAAAACGGTAAGTTTAAACGCCAAATTTTAGAGAAGAAAAGCATTTGGAAGAAAGAGGTGTTAAAAGGTACGATTAACGGATCCTTTGCATCGAGTTTACGTGATTTGGGTTTGGATGGACGTCAAATCAGCCAATTAAGTTCTGCGTTACAATGGCAGGTAAGCCTTCAAAAACTCAGTAAGGGCACCAAGTTTGCTATTTTAGTATCACGTGAATATTTAGGTGACAAATTAACGGGGCAAGGTAATGTTGAAGCCATTCATATTATGGCAGATGGTAAGAGCTATTATGGTATTCAAGCGGCGAATGGCCGTTATTACGATAAACAAGGTGAAACTCTTGGTAAAGGCTTTGCTCGTTATCCATTACAACGTCAAGCGCGTATTTCTTCCCCATTTAACCCAAATCGCCGCCATCCGGTAACGGGACGTGTTCGCCCACATAAAGGGGTAGACTTTGCCGTGGCACCAGGCACACCAGTTATTGCACCAGCAGAAGGCTTGGTGGAAAAAGTGGCTTATCAAGCAGGTGGTGCAGGACGTTATGTAGTGATACGTCATGGTCGGGAATATCAAACTGTTTATATGCATTTAAGCCGAGCTTTAGTCAGAGCGGGGCAAATGGTGAAGAAAGGGGAGCGTATTGCATTAACAGGAAATACAGGTATCTCAACGGGGCCTCATTTACACTATGAATTCCATATAAATGATCGTGCAGTAAACCCGCTTACAGTGAAATTACCGGGTACCAGTAGCGGAATGGCAACAGCAGAACGTAAACAATTCTTAATCCGTGCAAAAGAAGTGGAAATAACGTTAAAATTATAGTGAATAAAGTGCGGTCAAATTTGACCGCATTTTTTATACGCCTAAAAATTAGTCGAAAACTGACCGCACTTCATCTTTTCTCTTTTCCTTCAATATGCTATTCTTTTTGCATTTTAGAATTATTCTCATTTTTATGATTAAGCGACGTTATCTGATTTTTCTTTTGATCGTGCTTTCCTTTGTTTCACTTTTTCTCGGGGTAAGTACTATTAATCTGCAAGGATTACTGAATTTTGAAGGTAATCAGTGGCAGATTTTTTTCATCAGTCGTGTGCCGCGTTTAATCAGTATTTTGATTGCGGGTGCCTCTTTAAGTATTTGTGGCTTGGTGATGCAGCAACTCAGCCGAAACCGATTTGTTTCCCCTACCACAGCGGGCACCATGGATAGTGCAAGATTAGGGATTTTAATGGCGATGCTATTTTTCCCAACAGCTTCAATGTTGTTAAAAACCGCCATTGCGGTCATCGTGTCTTTCCTTGGCACATTATTATTTATGACGATTCTGTCCCGTTTGAAATTCAAGGACACGATTTTTGTGCCCTTAGTGGGGATTATGTTTGGTAATATCATCAGTTCAATTACTGCCTTTATCGCTTATAAAGAAGATCTATTGCAAAACTTATCCGGGTGGCTACAAGGGGACTTTTCTCTTGTGATGTCTGGCCGCTATGAATTGTTGTATTTCAGTATTCCTACACTCATCGTGGCTTATTTATTTGCGCATCGTTTTTCTATTGTCGGGATGGGGAAAGATTTTGCGGTTAATCTAGGTCTAAATTACAACCAGGTACTTTATCTCGGATTGCTCATTGTGGCAGTGGTCTCTTCGATTATTATCGTGTCTGTTGGCGTGATCCCTTTCTTGGGGTTAATTATTCCGAATATCGTTACACTTTATTTGGGTGATAATTTGAAGAAAGTGTTATCTCATACCGCCTTATTAGGTGCGGTATTTGTCTTATTCTGCGATATTTTAGGTCGAAGTGTGATTTATCCTTATGAGATTTCCATTAATGCCGTGGTTGGTGTATTCGGTAGTGGTGTCTTCTTATTTTTATTATTAAAGCGGTATAGAAATGGCTAAGAAATCTTCTTCTCAACTGATTATATTGTCATTGTTAGCCATTGTTTCTCTTGCACTCTATTTAGGCTACAACTTACCGAACCGTTGGCAATATGCCTTGGAAAATCGTGCCTTATCCTTAATTGCGATTGTGATTACAGGCGCGGCAAGTGCACTCGCTACGATGATTTTCCAAACGGTCGTGAATAACCGGATTCTCACCCCGAGTATTTTAGGGTTAGATTCACTGTATTTACTGATTCAAACGACGATTATTTTCCTTTTCGGTTCAAGCACATTGCTTTCCATGAATTCTATTGCATTGTTTGTCTTGTGTACGGGATTAATGATGGCCTTTTCATTAGTGCTTTATCACTTCCTATTTAAGAAAGAGAACCAAAATATTTTCTTCTTGTTGCTTGTCGGGATTATTTTCGGCACCTTCTTTGGTAGCTTAACAACGTTTATGGAAGTGTTGATTGACCCAAATGAATTCCAGATCGCACAAGATATTGGCTTTGCCAGTTTCAATCGAATCAATACTCAAATCTTGTGGGTCGCATTAGCCATTTTAGTGGCGACGATTGTTTTCAGTTTAAGATATTGGCATTGCTTTGATGTGTTGGCATTAGGACGAGAAAATGCCATTAACTTAGGGATTGATTACCAAAAGACCTTAAAAGTCCTATTAATTCTCGTGGCAATTTTAACGTCAGTGTCGACCGCACTTGTTGGCCCACTTACGTTCCTTGGGCTATTGGTGATGAATGTGACCTTTGAATTTATTCGAGATTATCGCCACAAAGTCCTCATTCCTGCTGCGATGTTAATTTCCATCATAACCTTGGTTTTAGGGCAATTATTAGTGACCCATATTTTTACGTTCCGCACGACATTAAGCATCATTGTTAATTTTGTCGGTGGCGTGTATTTTATTTATTTGTTATTAAGAGCAAACAAAAAATGGCAATAGAAATTCGCAATATTACTAAAAGTTACGGAAGCAAAAAGGTGGTGGATGATGTGTCCGTTACCATTCCTACGGGGAAAATTACGTCTTTTATCGGGCCGAATGGTGCGGGGAAGAGTACGGTGCTGTCTATTATGAGCCGTTTGTTGAATGCTGATAGTGGCGAGATCTATCTCAATGGTGAATTGCTCAATCGCAAGAAAAGTAGCGATATTGCGAAACAACTTGCGATTTTAAAGCAAACTAACAACATTAATTTGCGTCTAACCATTGAAGATTTAGTTGCTTTTGGGCGTTTCCCTTATTGCAAAGGAAACTTAACCCAAACTGACCGCACTTTTATTGATAATGCCATTGCCTATATGAATTTAGATGATATTCGTCATCAATATATCGATAACTTAAGTGGTGGGCAGCGACAACGCGCTTATATTGCGATGACACTTGCACAAGATACCGATTATATTTTGTTGGATGAACCATTAAATAATCTGGATATGAAACATTCTGTGCAGATCATGCAAGTTTTGCGTAAATTAGCGACAGAACTCAACAAAACCGTGGTGATTGTGATTCATGATATTAATTTCGCCTCTTGTTATTCAGACTACATTGTTGCCATGAAAAATGGAAAATTAGTCCAACAAGGTGAAGTTAACCACATTATGCAATCAACCGTATTACAAGATATTTATGATATGACGATTCCGATTCAGGATATCGACAACCATAAAATTGCCGTTTATTTTAGATAAATAAGGAAATCTTCATGAAAAAAACATTATCAACTTTAGCCCTTTCACTCTTTGCATTTACCGGTATTGCGCAAGCTGCAGATATTACCGTTGAAAATGCTGCTGGAAAACAGGTTGTGCCACAAAATCCACAGCGTGTCATTGTGCTTGATTTTGGTGCGGCAGATACGCTTCGTGCATTAGGTGTGCAAGATAAAATCGTGGGCTTCCCACAAAGCGGAAAAATTCCAAGCTATCTTTCAGAATTTGCAGACAAAAAATATAAGAATGTCGGTGATTTGAAAGAACAATCATTGGAGCAAATTAACGAACTCAATCCGGATTTGATCATTGCGTCTAAACGTCAAGAAAAAATGATCGACAAATTTAAAGAAATTGCGCCAGTATTTAATGTTGAAAATGACTACAACAATTACTACCCGAGTTTTCAACAAAATGTGACCGCACTTGGTCAGATCTTTGGTAAAGAAAATGTTGCGAAAGAAAAACTTTCAGCATTAGAAAGTAAGATTGACCAAGTCGCCAAAGATGCAAAAGGCAAAACAGCCTTATTGGTACTTGTCAATGAAAGTAAAATCAGTGCCTTTGGTGATGGTTCTCGTTATGGTATGGTGTATCAAAAATTTGGTTTTAAACCGATTGATGACAACATCAAATCGTCTACGCACGGCCAAAGCGTTGGTTTTGAATATATTTTAGAAAAAAATCCAGACTTTTTACTTGTCGTGGATCGTACAGCGGCGATTACAGAAAAAGCTAACAATGCACAAAAAGTGTTAGATAACGATATCATCAAACAAACCAAAGCGTATAAAGATGGACACATTGTGTATCTTGATGCAGCCAATTGGTATCTTGCGTTTGGTGGTTTAGAAAGCATGGAAATCATTGCACAAGAACTTGATCGTGCAGTGAAAAAATAACTCAAAAAATCATCTAAAAGGGCAGTCAAGGATTGCCCTTTTTATATGTAAATTAATCTTTACACATATCAATAAACTCCCTATCATATTGGCATCATTCAATAAAATTGAGCTTATTTTATGCTGACATTTAATCCACAAGATCCGTTCTCTTGCTTTGTCACTCAAAGCCTTTCCATGAAAAGTGCGGTCGAAAATGCACAACGTTTTGCGATGTTTGATGTGCCGCTTTTAATTCAAGGTGAAACGGGTACAGGTAAAGATTTATTAGCAAAAGCTTGTCATTTTGCTAGCTTGCGCCGTGAGAAAAAATTCATTGCGGTAAATTGTGCCGGCTTGCCAGATGAAGATGCGGAAAGTGAAATGTTTGGGCGTAAAGTAGGTGACAGTGAAACCACTGGTTTTTTTGAATATGCTAACGAAGGCACGGTGTTGTTAGATGGCATAGCCGAGCTTTCATTAAGTTTACAGGCAAAATTATTGCGTTTTTTAACGGATGGTTCTTTCCGTCGAGTGGGTGAAGAAAAAGAACATCATGCTAATGTTCGAGTGATTTGTACCTCACAAGAACCGATGGAAAAGCTGTTAGAACAAGGGAAATTACGTAGTGATTTATTCCATCGTTTAAATGTTTTAGCACTAAATGTGCCGCCCTTGCGTGAACGAGTAGAAGACATTCAGCCTTTAACGGACGGTTTCTTACAAGAAATTAGCACACAGCTTAAGATTTCAATACCACAATATGATGCTGATTTTTTGAACTATTTAAAAGGGCAGCCTTGGCAAGGTAATGTGCGAGAGCTTTACAATGTCTTGTATCGTGCCTGTTCCTTAGCAAAAAATGACCAGCTTGATATTGAAAGTTTAAATTTAAAACCCGTACAAAGTGCGGTCATTTCTGCGGATGATTTTGGTGAGCAAACGCTGGATGAGATCATGGGACAATATGAGGCGAGTGTATTGCGTGTTTTTTATGCCCAGTATCCAAGTACGCGAAAATTGGCACAAAGATTAGGCGTATCACATACGGCGATTGCCAATAAATTAAAACAATACGGTATTAGTAAATAATTTCTGACAGTTTAGGGAATTGTTTACAAAGTTTGAGCCATTCGACTTTATCAATTTGTACATTGAGGATAAATTCACCTTCATCCGAAATTTGTTCGTGACGAATGCTATCTAATTGATAGAGTATGTGGCGAATTTTTCCCTCTTGTGGGAGCAGCGTGAAGATGAAAGAAAGTATCTCGTTTTTCAACCGCACTTTAATGGCTTCAAGTAGGAGATCTAATCCTTCACCTGAATGTGCTGAAAGATAAACGGCAACCGGCTTATTCTCATCATCATATTCAATATGAGGCGCCACATTTTCCAATAAATCAATTTTGTTATACACCAACAATGCAGGCACTTTGTCTGCTTTAATTTCTTCCAACACTAAATTCACGGCTTCAATATTTTCGATCTTTCGAGCGTCTGCTGCATCAATGACATGCAATAACAAACTGGCTTCTACCGTTTCTTGCAAGGTAGATTTAAAAGCGGAAACTAAATCATGGGGAAGTTGGCGAACGAAACCAACGGTATCGGCGAGAATCGCTGTGCCAACATCTTGAATTTGCAAACGTCTTAATGTGGGATCGAGGGTAGCAAAAAGCTGATCTGCCGCATAGACATTGGCTTGCGTGATGAAATTGAAGAGTGTCGATTTCCCCGCATTGGTGTAGCCTACTAAGGAAATGGTCGGAATATCCGCTTTTTGTCGTGTTTGGCGATTTTGATTGCGTTGTTTTTCGACTTTCGCCAAACGATTTTGCAACTGTGCGATACGAACCTTGATTAAACGGCGATCCGTTTCTAACTGCGTTTCGCCAGGGCCACGCAATCCTACCGCACCTTTTTGCTGATCTAAGCCTGTTTTTCGGCGGACTAATCGAGTGGATAAATGCTTAAGCTGAGCTAATTCAACTTGCAATTTCCCTTCGTGCGAGCGGGCTCGTTGGGCAAAGATATCTAAAATCACCCCAGTGCGATCTACTACACGACATTGGCAAATGCTTTCTAAATTACGGGTTTGAGCGGGCGTTAATTGATGATTCACCAAAACAACATCGGCATCTAAGGCTTTCACTGCATCAGCAATTTCTTGTGCTTTCCCCTCACCGATAAAATATTTCGCTTGTGGCGTGGCACGGCTCGTGGTGATGATTTGTAAAATCTCAACATTGGCAGATTCCGCTAAAAGTTGGAATTCTTGTAGATCTTCAATGTTTTTATTTTGAGAAAAGAAAACATGCACGACGACAGCTTTATCTTTTGCCGATTGGCTATTGTCGCCTGTTTTAGATGACGAAAGTGCGGTTGAAATTTCAGGTGAATTTTCAACCGCACTTAAACTGATGAAATCGTTCATTGAACAGAATTATTCTGCTTGTGTTTCTACTTCCGCTACAGCATCAGAAGTTTGTGCTACATGATGACCGCCATTATTATTGTGGTGAGAAACAGAACGTGCTGGAACCACAGTCGAAATTGCGTGTTTGTACACCATTTGATTAACCGTGTTTTTTAATAAAATCACGAATTGGTCGAATGATTCGATTTGACCCTGTAATTTAATCCCATTAACGAGATAAATCGAAACAGGAATACGTTCACGGCGTAACGCATTCAAATAAGGATCTTGTAATGATTGTCCTTTTGCCATTTTGCTATCCTTTGTTGTTATATGTTAATTAATGATAGAAACGAGTTGTCTCCGTCATCAAATATAGCAATAAACATTTTTCTTGTCTATGGGTTTATCTCTTTGCTTTCACGCAGTTTTTTCAGAATTGTTTTCATTTTTTCATCTAGTTGTGCATTGAAACGTAATGTTTCACCGGTTTTAGGATGTTCAAATCGAATAGAAAATGCATGTAAAAACAAACGATTGAGTCCGAGATCTTGCATATATTTATCGAATTCTTTATCACCGTATTTATCATCTAGCGCGATTGGGTGACCTGCATATTGAGTATGAACTCGGATCTGATGGGTTCTTCCCGTTACAGGCGACGCTTTTACTAAGGTCGCATTTTGATAGCGTTCTTCAATGGCAAATCGGGTTTCTGAAGGTTTACCTTGCTCACTGACTTTAACGATGCGTTCACCACTGGCCAGCTCATTTTTTAATAAAGGCGCTTGTACGACTTTCACATGAGATTGCCATTGTCCACGTACGAGTGCGAGATAATCTTTTTGTACCGTTTTAACACGAAGTTGTTCATGTAAATTGCGTAAGGCAGAGCGTTTCTTCGCTACTAATAAGATGCCTGATGTATCTCTGTCTAAGCGATGAACCAATTCTAAAAAACGGGCTTCAGGACGTAATGCACGCAAGGCTTCAATCACGCCAAAATTCAAACCACTCCCGCCATGAACCGCAATGCCAGAAGGTTTGTTCAATACTAATAAACAATCATCTTCAA
>JAHZCF010000024.1 GCA_019423005.1 Haemophilus sp. | reverse complement strand
GATAGTTACGATTACTTACACCGGAATAACCACGCCAAATGGTAATCGCCTGTTCAGTATCATCAACTAATACAGGAATTCGCCCTTGCCCCCAAGAACTTCGAATAATTGGATCAATCGCACCGCCATTACGCGCATCGCCACTATAGACGCCTGTAATACCACTTAATAAATCAGATACCGATTGAGAATGATAAGTTTCAATCTCTTTTTTGCTTTTATATTCAGTGACATTATTTTTACTATAAACCTCATCTTTACCTGCTAATGTCTTACTTTCTGCCGTTGCACTAACATTAATGGTTTCCAATTGATTTATTTCTTCCGCCAGAGCTCCTAAAGGGGTTATCCCCATAAAAGAAAAAAGCAATAAAGTTGCGGTAGTATAATCTTTTTTTGAGTCATCCATCTCAATCCTCCTTAGCCATATAATGAAAATGATTATTATTATAAACAAATCATTAGGAAAGCCTATCGAATAACTAAGGTTTATATTAAAAATGAGAAGAAGATCACAATTTTAATTTTTATAGAATACTCAAAAATAAAGGCACAATGTCCTGAAACATTATGCCTTTATCTATCAATCTTATTAGATTTGATACTTTGTCTTATCGCCAATATCAAAGTGCAATGGCATTCGCCATTTTTGAACCGCAAGAATCAATAATAATCCGCCGACAATCAACGATAAAATTCGAGCAGTCCAACCACCTTCAAATACCCAAGCAAACCAAAGTGCGGCTATAAATGCAGGTTGTAAATTTAATAGCGGCACTCTAAAACAGAAGTATTCTTTAAAACATAAACCGCCCAGTGTTACTAATGCACCACTTAACGCTAATTCATGCCAACCTAAAAGCGCACATAAGAGTGCAAGCCACGTGGCAAATTGGAATGTTAAGCGGAAATGTTTTAAATAAATATGAAGCGATGATGCACAACAAGTTGCTGCAATCAATATGGCAATTTGAGCCTGTTGAGGATACCAAGTTAAAGCCAAGATGCTAAACGCTGCAATCACAAAACCTGTGCGATAAATAATGACGGTGAGTTTATCCCAAACATCCATTGGAGATTCAATATGTGGATCGGCCATGCTATTTCCTTATTTTTAATGATAAAAAGTGCGGTCAAAAACATTCTCATTTTTGACCGCACTTTGCATTGAGATTATTTTAATCGATCTAAAATCTTTTGATGAATGCCACCAAAGCTACCGTTTGACATCACAAGAATGTGATCCGTTGGTTTCGCTTCAGCCACAATCATATCGACTAATTTATCAACGCTTCCAGTGTAATGTGCCGGTTGAACACATTGTCCCGCAATTTCAGCCACATCCCATGGAATATTATCTGGTTGTAGCATAAATACGGCATCGGCACGTCCCAGTGCAGGGGCAATTTCATCTTTATGTACGCCCATTTTCATCGTGTTTGAACGAGGCTCTAATACAGCAAGAATACGTACGCCACCGCCTACTTTATCGCGTAACGCAGTGAGTGTCGCCAGAATGGCTTCTGGATGGTGAGCAAAGTCATCATAAACCGTAATACCGTTTACTTCACCCTTCACTTCTAAACGACGTTTTGCATTGATAAAACTGCCTAATGCCTGACATGCATCTTCAATTTTGACGCCTGCATGGTAAGCGGCTGCAATCGCCATTAAAGCATTGTGCATATTATGCTGTCCGACAATATTCCATTTCACTTCAGCGACTTTTTCACCGTGATGGAATACGGCAAATTCAGAACAATCATTGGTAATACGTTCCGCAAACCATTCTTTACCTTTACCGATTAATTGCTGTTCTGACCAACATCCCATATTGAGGGTTTCTTTTACGCTCTGTTCATCTGCAAAAGAAAGAACGCGTCCTGTAGAAGGAATGGTTCGGATCATATGATGGAATTGACGCTGGATCGCGTGAAGATCATCGAAGATGTCCGCATGATCGAAGCTGATATTGTTTATAATCAAGGTTTTCGGATTGTAATGTACAAATTTAGAACGTTTATCAAAGAACGCCGTATCATACTCATCCGCTTCAATCACGAAGAACTCACTCTCCCCTAAACGAGCAGAGGTACCAAAATTCCCTGCAATACCACCGATTAGAAAACCTGGTTTTAGCCCATTTTGTTCTAAAATCCAAGTCAACATGCCCGTTGTTGTGGTTTTACCATGTGTACCTGAAACCGCTAACACCCAACGATTACGCAATAAATGGTCATGTAACCATTGTGGGCCAGATGTATAAGGCAAGGCATTATCCAAAACATATTCCACACAAGGATTACCACGTTTCATGGCATTTCCGACAATCACCATATCTGGCGCAGGCTGAAGTTGAGCTACATCATAATTAGGAATAATCTCAATGCCCTGCTCTTGTAAAAAGGTGCTCATCGGTGGGTAAACATTGGTATCAGAACCCGTTACTTTATAGCCCATTTGTTTGGCAATCATCGCAACGCCACCCATAAAGGTACCGCAGATGCCTAAAATATGAATATGTTTCATTGTTCTTCTCTAGTTACTAAAAATGCTGACTATGATAAATCAACTCAAAGATTGAGTAAATAAGGGCTGTTTACATAAACAGCCCTCTTTTTTATTTGATTCGGTCAAAGCCCGCTTGAAGATCGGCAATTAATTCATCCGTGTCTTCAAATCCAATATGCAGACGAATTAATGAGCCCGTTAATTTACGTTCAATACCCGGGCGAATTTTCGCAATTTCTTCTGCTTGATTACATAAAATGAGCGATTCAAACCCGCCCCAAGAATAAGCCATCGTGAACAGTTCAAAGTTATCCATAAAGGCTGAAAGCTCTTCGTCATTTAAACGCTTATGTAATTCAAAAGAGAATAAACCGCTTGCACCCGTAAAATCACGTTTAAAGTTTTCATGACCTGGGCAGCTTGGTAATGCTGGATGATAAACTGCTTTCACTTGTGGTTGTTCACTTAACCATTTGGCCACTTTTAAACTACTTTCATGATGTTGTTTTAATCGTACACCTAAAGTGCGAATGCCTCGCGCTGTCGTATAAGCGGAATCGGCATCAACCATTTGTCCCATTAAATAGGAATGCTCGCGCAATTTATCCCAAGTTCGAGTATTAGCCACGGCTGTACCGATCATAATATCAGAATGCCCCACTAAATATTTGGTTCCTGCTTGAATAGAGATATCAATACCGTGTTCTAACGCTTTGAATAGTACGCCCCCCGCCCATGTATTATCGATCATAATGACGATTTCAGGGCTCACGGCTCGAACGGCTTTAACAATCGCGGGAATATCAGGTACTTCCATCGTTAAAGAACTTGGAGATTCTAAAAATAAGACTTTCGTATTTGGTTGCACGAGTTTGGCAACATCAGCACCTATCATGGGATCATAATAGGTCGTATCAATGTGCATTTTTTTCAAAATCACATTGCAAAAATCTTGTGTCGGCTCATAGGCAGCCCCTGTCATTAAAACATGATCGCCGGTTTCCACAAAGGATAAAATAGCATTGGTTACCGCTGCTGCACCACAAGGATAAAGATAGCAACCGGCTCCGCCTTCCATTTCACACATTAGATCTTGAAGCGCAAAATGCGTTAACGTGCCACGACGACCGTAAAAAAGTTCTCCTTTGTAACGATTTTTTGTGCAATGTTTTTTATCTGCAATAGTGTCAAACACTAAAGAAGATGCACGTTGAACCACTGGGTTTACCGCCCCTTGGGTAAAACGTTTTTTACGTCCGGCATGAACCAGTGTGGTTGATAAAGTATGATGTTCTGACATATATTTCACCTATAACTTAGACAATATTAATTAATTCAATAGATAAAAACAGCTGTTAAAGTGTGGTCAATTTTTTTAGAATACTGACCGAGTTTTTGCGTTAGCAAAATTTTTATTAACATTTATATAGGAATTATGACTATGGTATTAGTAACTCGTCAAGCTCCAGATTTTACTTCCTCTGCAGTTTTAGGCAATGGTGAAATCGTTAACAACTTCAATTTCAAAAAACACGTCAATGGTAAAGCTGCGGTATTATTCTTCTACCCATTGGACTTTACTTTCGTTTGTCCATCTGAGTTAATCGCATTCGACCACCGTTATGAAGAATTCAAAAAACGTGGTGTTGAAGTGGTTGGTGTTTCTATCGACTCAGAATTCACTCACAATGCATGGCGTAATACCCCAACTGAAAACGGCGGTATCGGTGCAGTTAAATATGCATTAGCAGCTGACGTTAAACACGATATCGCTAAAGCATATGGTATCGAACATCCTGAAGCTGGCGTTGCATTACGTGCATCATTCTTAATCGACAAAAACGGCGTTGTTCGCCACCAAGTAGTTAATGACTTACCATTAGGTCGTAACATCGATGAAATGTTACGTATGGTAGATGCGTTACAATTCCACGAAGAACACGGTGAAGTTTGCCCTGCTCAATGGGAAAAAGGCAAAGAAGGTATGAAAGACAACCCTGAAGGTGTTGCTAAATACTTGAAACAAAACGCTGACAAACTTTAATTTTTAAGAAAAAGCCACATTAAGTGGCTTTTTTTATTTTTGTAGATCCTTTAAAATGAACGTATCTTTAACCAAAGTGCGGTTATTTTTATGAAATATAATATTCCCATTTTCCTGACGATTCTCCGAGTGATTTTAATCCCATTCTTCGTCTTGGCGTTTTATCTCCCTATCCCTTCAGCGCCTTTTATTACCACTCTTATTTTCTTTATCGCGGGTGTCACTGACTGGTTTGATGGCTATCTTGCTCGAAAACTAAAACAAACAACTCGCTTCGGTGCTTTCCTTGATCCTGTAGCTGATAAAGTGATGGTGATTACTGCCCTTGTATTAATTGTGGAATATCAACATTCTTTCTGGATTACCATCCCTGCGATTATTATGATTTCACGTGAAATCATTATCTCTGCTTTACGTGAATGGATGGCTGGGTTGGGTGAACGTAATAAAGTAGCCGTTTCATGGCTAGGAAAAGTAAAAACCACCTCTCAAATGCTAGCTTTAGGTGGATTACTCTGGCGATATAACGTTTATATGGAAACATTGGCAATCATACTACTCTACTTGGCAGCGATTTTAACAGTGTGGTCAATGCTCCAATACTTGAAAGCAGCGAAAGGTAGCTTGTTAGATAACATTGAATTATAGAATTGACTAAATTTTAAATAAAAGGTGCGGTTATTTTAATCGCACCTTTTGTTTTTGAATTATTTTTAACCAATCAAAAAATTTTTTTACGAATTTTATTTGACACAATACGATAAATCCGTAAAATACGCCCCGTTGTTTGGCAACAAGCAAATGCGGGAATAGCTCAGTTGGTAGAGCACGACCTTGCCAAGGTCGGGGTCGCGAGTTCGAGCCTCGTTTCCCGCTCCAATTTGCCCGAGTGGTGGAATCGGTAGACACAAGGGATTTAAAATCCCTCGCCTTTCGAGGCGTGCCAGTTCAAGTCTGGCTTCGGGCACCATTTCAAAATCATACCAGTGGGTCGTTAGCTCAGTCGGTAGAGCAGCGGACTTTTAATCCGTTGGTCGAAGGTTCGAATCCTTCACGACCCACCACTTTAAATCAGCACCTTAACGGGTGTTTTTTTTATGCCCAAAATTTAGGATAAAGACTTTCCTACTCTCTTTTTCTAAAAACATATAAAAAAATAACCGCACTTTCGTACGGTTACTTATCTATATTCTAAAATGATTAGCCGTGATAACGTCCTACGCCTAATTCATCTTCTTTACGAGTTCGGTTCATCACCTCTTGTGGTGATTGTGCAATACGTAATCCCATTTGATCTTCTGTACGCACTACTTCACCACGTAGAGAGTTAGTATAAACATCAGTAATCTTGATATCGACAAACTTACCAATCATATCTGGTGAGCCTTGGAAATTAACAATACGGTTGTTTTCAGTACGTCCTGTTAATTCCATAATATCTTTCTTAGACGGCCCTTCTACCAATACACGTTGCTCTGTACCAAGCATACGGCGACTATATTGTGCCGCTTGTTGGTTGATACGCTCTTGTAAAAGATAGAGACGTTGTTTTTTCTCTTCCTCGGTTACATCATCTGGCATGTCTGCTGCAGGTGTGCCTGGACGCGCAGAATAGATAAAGCTAAAGCTCATATCAAAATTCACTTGCGCAATTAGATTCATTGTTTGTTCAAACTCTTCATTGGTTTCACCTGGGAAACCCACAATGAAATCTGAGCTGATTTGAATATTTGGACGCACGGCACGTAATTTACGAATGATCGATTTATATTCTAACGCGGTATGACCACGTTTCATCATGGTTAAAATACGGTCTGAACCAGCTTGTACCGGCAAGTGTACGAAATCTACTAATTCTGGTGTATCGCGATACACGTCAATAATATCGTCAGTAAATTCGATTGGATGACTGGTGGTAAAACGTAAACGGTCAATACCGTCAATAGATGCTACTAAACGCAATAATTCCGCAAATGTACAGATACCGCCATCAAATGTCGGGCCACGATACGCATTTACATTTTGGCCTAATAAATTGATTTCACGTACACCTTGATCGGCTAACTGTGCAATTTCAAATAATACATCATCAACAGGACGGCTCACTTCTTCACCACGGGTAT
>JAHZCF010000023.1 GCA_019423005.1 Haemophilus sp. | reverse complement strand
CGCGTTTTTGTACTTTTAAAGGGCCGAGCAAAATATTGTCAATCACTGATAAATGCGCGAATAGTTCATAACTTTGGAATACCATCCCAATGCGTTGACGCGCTTTAACCCAAGGAATGTCTTTACCTAACTCTCCTGCATTTTGCAGCAAAATCTGACCGCTCTTTATTTCTTCTAGTCCATTTAGGCAGCGTAAAAAAGTACTTTTACCACAACCCGATGGACCTAAAATAACGACCACTTCGCCTTTCTCTATAGAAAGATTGATGCCTTTGAGGGCTTCTACATCACCGTAATTTTTGACGAGGTTTTTAATTTCTAATAACGCCATGTGTTTTCCTAATAAAAATTAACTTTCCCAACGGGTTTCTAAATAACGGGAAAATAAGGATAGCGGGTAACAAATCACAAAATATAAACCGAAAATAACACCGTAAATCCAAAGCGCCGCTGATTGATTACTAAATAATGAATGCTCAATAATTTGTTGACCGACTTTAATTACTTCGACTACGCCAATTAACATCGCCAAAGAGCTGGTTTTTACCATGCGAGTAAAGAGGTTAATAGCACTTGGTGTCACACGTTTTAAACTTTGCGGAAGTAAAATGTACACAAAGGTTTGAATCGGCGTTAAACCTAAAGCGTAGGCTGATTCCACTTGATGTTTTTCAATGGAAGTTAATGCACCACGTACTAAATCCCCCATTTCTGCCGTTCCCCAGAAAATAAACACCAAAATACATACAGAAACGCCATCTAAGTGAATATCAAACCATTTTGCCAAACCAAAATACGCGAGAAAAAGCAGCGCTAATAATGGAATGATACGTATAAATTCTAAATAAAAGCGGCAAATGGCTTTGATAATGGGATTTCTGCTTGTCATAATTACGCCAAAAATCACACCTAAAATACAGGCGAAGAAGACGGAAACGAATGCAATTTCAGCTGTCACCCATAAACCGTTGAGCAAGCGTTCAATGTTGCTGCCTTGGAATAATAACTCAAGCCCCATATTTTGCTCTCCGAGTACGGCGTTCTAAATAACTGATGAACAGAGACATCGGTAATAGAATGATCAAATAAAACACCACTAATAAAAATAAGGCTTCATTAGTTTTGTAATCAAGCCCGATGACTTCTTTTGCGACAAACATGAGTTCAGCAACGGCAACGGCACTGATCACCGAGGTTTCTTTCATTAAGAACAAACAATTTGCGCCAATTGCAGGGGTAGCAATCGCAAAGGCTTGTGGGAAAATCACATAGCGAAAAGCTTGAAAAGGGGTTAGACCAATACTTAAGGCTGACTCAATTTGTCCTTTTGATACCGCTTCCAAACCACTACGAAAGGCTTCTGCCATATAGCTTCCACCTAAAAATGCCAGGCCGATAATGCCGCAAGTAAAACCATCTAATTTCAGACCAATTTTAGAAAGCCCAAAATAGAGAAAAAACACTTGAATTAATAAAGGTGTATTACGAGAAAGCTCGATATAGCCTTTTACTAGCCAAGTTAATGATTTGACTTTGTAGGTGGTAATCACAGCACAAATCACACCAATCACTAGCGACAATAAAATGCCCCAAAAGGCAAGATGAAGCGTCATCAATGTGGCATGAATAAAACGTGGCGTGACACTTAAAATATAATCCCAATTCATTTTTTATAATTTAATCGTTTGCATAACGATATAGTAAAAAATTTTGAAACGGTGAGAAAAGAATGGAAATGCATTATTTATAATGAAATGTAATAAGAGATGTGTTTTAAATGAGATTGGTGAGTGTGAAATAATAAAAAAACGGGGCTTTATTTAGCCCCGTCGTTGTTTATTTTAATCACGTTTTGCGATAAGTGCGGTTGGTTCTTCGTCTGTTTTTACTTCAGTTTGTATTTCAGTGGGTTCGTCTTGAATTGACATGGCTGATTTTAAACTATCCTGACGAATTTTTTCTGCTGCTTCTTTGTCACCAGCTTGTTCGAACACATAAGATGCCATCATGACATCATTTGGTTGAAGCTGAGTTGGGCAAGCAGTCACTTCTTTAAATGCTTCTGCTGCTTTAGCAAAATCGTTATTACGCACATAAAGATAGCCTAATGCACGATTGAGACAACAACGTTGGCTTTCATCGGCACGTTTTGCACGTTTTTCCACTAGTTTGAGCAACTTGCTGTTATCTTCTGCTTGTAAACGAGTAATTTGTGTGCAAAGTTCAGGGCTAATTGGTGTGTTATCACCCAATTTCTTCATGATTTCAAGCGTGAATTCATAAGCCGATTCATGATCGTTACAATCAATTAAACGTTGAATTAAAGCGGTTTTTAATTCTAAATCATTGCGACGACGACGTGGCTGAGCTTCCCACCATGCGAGCAAGCCTTCAACGCCTTCTTCATTCATTTTCTCATCTAACAAGCCATTTTCTGTTTCTTGTTGAAGGGCTTTAAATTCTTCTGCAGAGAATAAACCAGAACCTTCGATTAAATCTAAGATGCCATCAAGTGCTTGATAAGCTTTGGAACGGCTATAAATTTCAGCAGCAAGTTTTAATACTTCTTTGTTACGATCTGACATTTCAAGCAAGCTATCGACGGAACTACGCGCTGCCGGTAATTTATTTTGTTGTAATAAAATACGGGTGCGAGCAATTTCGACGACTAGATTATCTGAACCGGCAAGCTCAGTCGCCTCAATTAAATAACGGTTTGCGCTGAATTCATCACCGCGTTGTTGTGCAGCTTCAGCGGCTTTAATCAGATTTAATACTGGCTCTGCAGAGTGTTTCGCGTTTTTACCAATCAGTTTTTCTGCCTTGGCATAATCGCCTTCATTCATTTTCATCAAGCCTTCAAGGGTTTGACGTTGTGCTTTCACACGTTTACGGCGAGAAAACCAGTTATAGGTATTGCTACTTAAACGGAAGAAACGGGTCACCAACCACTCTAACGAATAAATCACTGCAAGCGTGACCACAAAGAGAATCACTAATGTGGTGAGTGACATTTCATATACGGTGTTTGCCGTTTCAACTCTGACATAACCTTGCTGACCGGAGAGGTAAGGTCCTGCAATCAATCCGGCAAGTAAGGCGATCATTAAAAAGAGAACTCTAAACATTATCTATCCTTATTGTTGGGGTTCAGTTGCCGGTTGTGCAGCTGGTGCTTCAGCGGGTTTTTCTTCAGCTTTTGGCTCTTCCGCTTTCGCTTCAGGTGCTGGTTTTACTTCTTCTTTTCTTGGTGAATTATCAACCGCTTTTTCTGCTTCAATTTCCACTTTCTGCACATCTAAAGGTGTACGATTTAAGTACTTATCAAGCATACTTAAGCTTTGTAATTGGCTTGGCACATCCACATAGATGGATACTTCAGATAATTCATCCACTGATTTTAAGAAACTTTGAGTCACTTCAGCATTGGTATCAAAATAGCTACGAATCCAAGATGCAACGGCTTCTAAAGATTGTTTATAAAGCTCATTTTGCTGACGAGGCACTGCCATAATCGCTAATTGTAAGCGTAAACGAATGTTTTCACGTAAATAGATATCTTGGTTTGGCGCTAATAATTCTTTGCGATCCGCACCATGTTTCGGTGAAATACGGATAAAGTGATTCAAGAATGAGGTCGCACTTTTTTCTGCATTTTCCGCCCAGTCAGACAGGGAATCTGATAATTTTGTTGCATTTTGGTCATCACCGAAATTCACATCTAACACAGGTAGTTCATCAACCGTATTAGCTAATTGAGATAATTTTTGCATGACCGCATTTTGATCCACGCCAGCTACGGAGAGAAGTTGTTTCAGATCTTGATTGATTGCGCTACGGATAGCCGCAGATTGTGAGTTATTCACTTTAGCAAGAGTTTCATCAGCGAGTTTTAAGAGTGAAACCGCTGTATCCACATCGTTATCTAACACTAATTTACGCAATGCATTATTGAGTAAGAAATCGGATTCAGAGAATAACCAATCTGTAGGTTGCTGAGCATTAGCTTGAGCGCTCACTTTATTAATTTGTGATTGTAAGCCAACTAACTCATGTGATTTGGCATTGATTAGCTCTTCTACTTGCGCAATTTTGTTTTGCATTGCTTTATTCGCAGACTCTAATTGAGCAAGCTGTGTAGTATCAAATTTTACTTCTTGAGCAGGTGCTGAAACCACCGTTTTATTATTGATTTGAGCTTCAAGTGCGGTCAATTTTTGTTGGAATTCATCCACTTTTTGTTGTCCAAAATAATAACCTGCACCACCCACGCCAAGTGCAATGAGAATAGCCAATAAACTTAATCCAGTACCACTTTTCTTCACAACGGTTTGTGTACGTGGCGCAACAGGCTCGCGATCTTCAGTTTGAATTTCCATCGCATCTGTTGCTTGGATTTCATCTGTCGTTTCAGGGGTTAATTTCTCTTTCGCCATATCTTTTCCTTAGTGAGAAAGGGGAGTTACTTCATTAAGTAAGGTATTAAGTAAACTTTGATTGTCCGCACCCGCGGAAACCATCACATTATGCCAACCTTGTTGTATTGCAACATCAGCAATGCGTTGACTTACCGTGACTAAACAGCAATTTTTTAGCCAATTTTGTTCATTTTCAGGCACAAATTCGATTAACGCCTGTAAAATTTCAAGGCTCGTGACCACAAGGGTTTGTACACCAGAACGAATACAAATACTGGTTTGCTCTTCGTTATTATAACTAATCGGTGTGCGTTGGTAACATTCAATAGTATCAACGGTTGCACCACGTAATGCGGCTTGTTCGCGTAGTAATTCTCGTCCGCCGTTGCCACGTAAAATTAACAAGTTTTTATCTGTTAATTCTGTCATTTGCGGTAAATTTAGCACACCTTCGGTATTTTCTGATGCAATTGGATAACGAACAGTGCATTCAGTTTGACAGGAAAAATGCTGTGCCGTTCTATGTCCAACTGTAAAGTATTGTAAATCTTGACGCCAGTTAAAGCCAATATCTTTCAGGGTTTTATCCGCAAAATCGACCGCACTTTGGGATACCAAAAACACATAATCACCGCTTTTTAGCTGATTAAGTTTTGTCGGTAATTGTGCCAACTCAGCACCCGCTTCAATAGAAAGCAAAGGCAAATGCAAGGCAACTACACCGGCTTGATTTAGCTGGTCAACGAGGGCTTTTCCTCGTTCATCGGGGCGAGTGACTAGTACGGCCATGGTAATTTCCTATGCTGAATAAATCTTCGCCAGAATCTTATCGGCGCCTTGTGCTAGAAGTTGTTCTGCAATGCTCACGCCTAATGCTTCGGCATTTTCAACCGCACTTTTACCTTCCGCACGAATAATCGCTGAGCCATCGGTTTCTCCGACAAGAGCACGCAAGAAAATTTCACCATTTTGCTCAATGGCGTATCCACCAATTGGCACTTGGCAGCCGCCTTGTAAGCGGGTATTCATTGCACGCTCAGCCAAAACACAAGTCGTCGTAGTCGCATCTGAAAGTGGAGCTAGTAATGCTTTCACTTCTTCATCATCAACACGGCACTCAATGCCCACTGCGCCTTGTCCGGCAGCCGGTAAAGATTGTTCCACTTCAATAAATGAGGCAATACGTTCTGCTAGCCCTAAACGAATTAAGCCGGCTGAGGCCAAAATAATGGCATCGTATTCGCCATTGTCTAATTTACTTAATCGGGTTCCCACATTGCCACGTAAAGAGCGGATATCAAGATCTGGGCGTAATTGTTTTAATTGGCATTGACGACGTAAGCTTGATGTTCCAACGATAGCACCTTGGGGCAAATCATCTAATGAGCGGTATGTATTGGATACGAAAGCATCACGTGGATCTTCGCGTTTACAGATCACACTTAATCCTAAACCTTCTGGAAACTCCATCGGTACGTCTTTCATTGAATGGACAGCAATATCGGCACGTTTTTCGAGTAAAGCGTTTTCTAACTCTTTAACAAATAAGCCTTTTCCACCAATTTTAGCTAAAGGTGAATCTAAGATTACATCGCCTTTTGTTACCATAGGAACTAATTCAACAGAAAGTGTTGGGTGAAATTTTTCTAATTGATCTTTCACAAAATTTGCCTGCCAAAGTGCTAAAGGGCTTTGACGGGTTGCAATTTTTAAGGTTTTAAGTACTGCCATAAATACCGCTGATTTTTAATAGAAATATGCCCTATGCTACCATTTTTAGGGCAAAAAGTCAGATCATTTAAATTTTTGATTTCTGATGAGCTAAGTGGTACAGTAATATCAGTTATATGGTCATAGGTAGGAAGCCTTGAAATACGATCTCACTCAAGCCCGAAAATGTATCGAAACTCTAGATAAACGTCGTTTTGATCGTGCATTATTGGGCTCAGGTGATGCATTCCGACACATCGTCTCTTTAGTGCCGCTGTTGTTGCATCTTAATCATCCTGCTCTGCCGGGTTATGTGGAAGATGCCCCGGCAGGCATTGCCGATTTTACTCTTTCCAATTATCAGCAAAATTTTCTCTCAAAAGAACATCCTGAACTTATCGAAGCCGTGCAAAGTGCGGTCAATTCTGATGCTGTTTTTGCGCAGATCTTAGGTATTTATGTGATGGGCAGTTTTGGCTCCATTAGCCAAACTTCAGCTTCGGATTTGGATATTTGGATCTGCCATCAAGATGATTTATCTGAACAAGAACAGCAGCGCTTAGCGGAAAAAACGAAGAAAATTAGCCAATGGGCATCCACATATCATGTGGAAATGCATTTCTATTTGATGACACAACAACGTTTCCGTAACGAACGTTATTCCGATCCACTAACTAAAGAAAACAGTGGTTCTGCCCAATATATGCTGTTATTGGAAGAATTTTATCGTTCCGCTGTACGTCTTGCGGGTAAACCATTGTTGTGGCTGCACTTGTGGGTGGAAGATGAAAAGCAATATGAGGCCGAAGTTGCGCGTTTAGTCGCGGCTGGTGAGCTTAATTTAAATGATTGGGTGGATTTTGGTGGATTAGGGCAATTCTCAGCCAGTGAATATTTTGGTGCGAGCTTATGGCAACTTTATAAAGGTATTGATTCTCCTTATAAATCGGTGATGAAAATCTTGTTGTTGGAAACCTATGCCCAAGAATATCCAAATGCCCAGCTAATTGCTCGCCAATTTAAAGAGGATTTGCTTTCTGGTCATAGCACCGCTATACATCATTTCGATCCTTATATTGCGATTCTAGAGAGAATTAGCCAATATTTGACCGCACATTCAGAATTTAAGCGCCTTGATTTTGTACGCTCTTGTTTTTATGTGAAGGCGACGGAAGACTTTGCGTTATATCACGCCTCAAACTGGCGTATTTCTTATATGAAAATGATGGCCCAAGAATGGGGTTGGTCAAAAGAACGTATTGAAGAATTAGATCAGCGTCCAAATTGGAAAATCAAACGGGTGAAAGAAAGTCACAATAATTTGGTGAATTTCTTGATGATGAGTTATCGAAATCTAGTGGATTTTGCACGCAAACATAAAATTAATTCTAGCGTGATTCCGCAAGATATTACGGTGCTTTCTCGCAAACTTTATACTGCCTTTGAAGAATTGCCGGGTAAAATTACGTTACTAAACTCACAAATTTCCTATAACTTAACAGAAGAACACCTCACATTTATCGAAGTTCACGGCAATAAGCGCTTTAAAGATGGTTGGTATATGGTAAATCAGCCACCACACCACATTATGTTCTCGAAAGAACGTGTGATTGAATACGGCGAAAGTTTAAATAAAGTGGTTGCGTGGGCTTATTTTAATCGCTTGTTGACGGCTGAAACCCATTTGCACTTAATTAGCCAAAATATCGACCAACTTACTTTACGTAATTTTGTAGCTGATTTGCGGTTGTTTTTTCCGCATACAAATAGCCAAGTTCCGACAAATGAGGCACTTTCTTCACAGTGCGAAATCCGCGATCTATTTATCGCGGTGAATTTGGTGAATGATCCAACCGCACAAGTCGAAGAGCTTAAATCAAATATTTCGCCAAGTGATTTATTCAGTTTTGGTCAGTTAGAACAGAGTTTGGTAGGAAGCATTGATTTCACTTACCGTAATGTGTGGAATGAAATTCGAACCTTACATTTTGAAGGACAAAATGCGATTTTGCTTGCCTTAAAAGTGCTTTCTAATAAAATTGATCAAGGGGTGAATCAGCCTCGTTCTGTGCAGGTTTTCTGTTACAGTAAACATTACAACCGTACATTGCGAAACTTAGTGAGTGTACTCGTAAACCGTTGTATCAGTATTCAATTAGGGGATAGCCGTCCAACAACACATTCTCGTTTGCGTGTAGCGGGGAAAAACTGGCAATTCTTCTTTGAAGAAAAAGGGATCAGCTTGCAACCTATTGAAGGCGGAAAAGAAAGTGCGGACAATTTTGAAGACGTTTTACCAACTCAGTTGGAAGAGAAAGAGATTATCCCAGAAGCACGTCGGTATCCACCTGAAATTGATTTGTTTGCCAGTGAAGGTTTTTTACAATTCTTCTTTGAAGATAATGCCGATAATAGCTTTAACGTCTATTTGTTAGATGAGAAGAACCGTCTCGAAATTTATCGTCAATGTGAAGGTTCGAAAGATGATAAAGTACGCGAAATAAATCGTATTTATCAATCGCTTGGCTCAAATGATTGTGAAAATCCGTATAAAATGGTGCAACGGAATTTTAATTACCCGCAATTTTATCAATTGCACTCAACTGAAAGCGGCATGCGTATTATGCCGTTCAAATTTAAAAGCAAAAGGACTTGCGAATAGCGACATCAAAACAAGCATTGTTTGAGATAAATCAAGTTTATCTGCAAATATGCATTGGAAGATAGGTAAAATCCCGATAGAATCCCTCGGTCGAAAATCTATTGAGAAGTAATCTAAGGCAGTGGATGTTTTGCCTTTAGGCAATAGAATAGTGTCCGCTTATCTCTTGGAGAATATTATGCAAGAAAAGTTAAAAGTATTAATTATCGACGACCATCCATTAATGCGTCGTGGTATCAAACAATTAGTTGAATTAGAAGAGAATTTTGAAGTTGTCGCTGATGTAGGAAGCGGTACAGAAGGCATTTCCATTGCGATTCAAGAATCGCCCGATTTAATCATTTTAGATCTTAATATGAAAGGTCTTTCAGGTTTAGATACTCTTAAAGGCTTGCGTGCAGAAGGTGTTGATGCGCGAATTTTGATCTTAACCGTGTCTGATGCGAAAAATGATATTTTCACTCTCATCGATGCGGGTGCTGATGGCTATTTATTGAAAGATACTGAGCCAGATGTGCTGCTTGAGCAAATTAAACGTATTGCACAAGGTGAAGTGATTTTAAGTGATTCGATTAAAAATCTTCTTTTAGAACGCAAACATACTGTTGATCCAATGGATTCACTCACCGATCGTGAAATGGATGTATTACGTTTAATCGCAACAGGTTTATCTAATAAACAAATTGCGGGCCAACTTTTCATTTCTGAAGAAACGGTTAAAGTGCACATTCGTAACTTACTTCGTAAACTTAACGTTCACTCACGCGTTGCAGCAACCGTCTTGTTCTTTGAGCGAAATGGTCGATAGGTAAATTTCAAACGATAAAAAAGAGCGGTTTTTTAACCGCTCTTTTTGTTATCTTGGCACGCCCCGTAATAAAGGGATTGGCTCAAACGGTGCGACTGAAGTTGGCGCAGGAATATTATTAAAAATTAAGATAAATGGTTTAGGAGGCAAGATTTTTTCATTTCGCCACAAGCTTCCCATGCCGACTAATTGAATATCATCAGGTAAATTTTTTATTCCTGATTTTAATACGGCTACGGTATTTGGACGAGGGTGTCCAATAGCAATAGCCGTGCCATGTTTACGTGCATATTGGATTGCATTTTGAAATTGGCGTTGCACATCCACTAAATTATCACTGTCATCTAAAAAGATATGGCGATCTAATACACGTACGCCTTGTTCTTTTGCTATTTTTCCCGCAACTGATTTTCCGATAGTACGGCTATCTAAAAAGAATAAATGCTGCTCGCGAAGTGCGGTCATTAAATAAGTCATTAATGTCGCATCAGCTGTGGCTGCACTGCCCATATGATTATTCATTCCAATGGCATTTGGCACAATAGATTTAGCTTTTTTTACTCGCTCATTCACTTGCGCTTCGGACAAGCCTAAAGTTAAACCACCTTCTTCAATTTTAATATTGCTGACAGGCTGCATCGGCATATGAATGAGAATATCGTGATTTTGTGCTTTCGCTTCTTGATTGCGAATTTTGGCATAGGGCGCAGCAGGAATGATGGCGACAGAGATTTCCTTTGGCATCGCTAAAATTTCCGCGTCTTCTTTCGGATGATAGCCAATGTCATCAATCACAATGGCTAGCTTACCTTGTGCAAAAGTAAATGCAGAGAAAAGTGCGGTTGAAAAAATAATCGTATTTTTGACCGCACTTTGAAAGAATGTTGACATTATTTAATCCACCCAGCCGGATTCACAGGTACCCCTTTACGGCTTATACCAAAGTAAAGCGCCGGTTTTGAGAGCTCACCCGTATTCCCCACTTGTGCAATGGTTTGTCCCGCAGACACCAGCTGACCTTGTTTCACAAATACCGCTTGGTTGAAACCATACAAACTCAAGTCGCTGTCGCCGTGCTTCACAATCACCATATAACCATAACCATTAAGATGACCGGCTAGAATGACACGACCACTTGCAATGGCTTTTACCGCTGTACCCGTTGGTGCGCCGATAACCATACCTTTCCAGCGCACTTCGCCTGCTTGGATTGAACCAAAGGAATGCAATGTTGGACCGGAAACTGGACGACTGTATTGACGAGCTGCCGTACCTAAACCACTGGTACTATTAATCAGCTTACGCTCTTGATCGGTTGGTTGATAAGGTTTTGAGGTCCGTTTTTCTTCCGCTTGTTTTTTCTGCGCAAGGGCTTCACGCTCACGTTGTTCTTGTTGGCGAGCGGCTTGTTCTGCACGTTGAATTTCTTGGCGAAGGGCATTTTCATTCGCTTTCAACGTCTCCAGCTTATTTTGATCTTTCGTTAAGTTTTTGTTGAGTTCATTTAACGTAGATTGACGTTCTTGTT
>JAHZCF010000022.1 GCA_019423005.1 Haemophilus sp. | reverse complement strand
CTTCTACCGCATGATAAGGCACGCCCGCCATGGGAATGGGATTACCTGCTGATTGCCCACGTTTCGTTAAAGAAATATCTAACAATGCCGCCGCTTTTTTTGCATCATCATAAAAAAGCTCATAAAAATCCCCCATTCGATAAAATAACAAAATGTCAGGATTTTCTGCTTTTAACTTGAGATATTGCTGCATCATCGGCGTATGCTGCTCGAAATTATCTTGTAAATTCATGACGTTATCCAGTTTAAGTGTTTAACTTTTTGTCTAGCAAGTATAGGTTTTACGATAGAAGTAATGTGTTATTTTAAGCTGATTTTAATTTTCTACATCCACACTCAGTACTTCATCTTCTGTTTTTAATAGTGTATAGACATCTTTTAGCATTTCATTATCAATATTGTAGCATCGGACTTGCAAGCGAACCTCGCCGCTAGCTTGGTCTTTTACTGAGATATTTTCAATGCGGTAATCATGTTTCAATAATAAATCTGTTACTTTACTGATACCGTTAGCAGAACTCAGTTGAATAGCTAAACGAGTACGTTTTTTATAGGTTTTACGACGAACATAACGCTGCACAATCGGGCTGATACGGATAGCGATTAAAATCATTAAAGTGGCAATAATCGCATCAAAAATAAAGCCTGCACCTGTTGCCACACCGATAGCCGCTGCTGCCCAAATAATGGCAGCTGTGGTTAAGCCTGAAATAGCATCATTTTTCTTGTGCAAAATTACCCCTGCACCTAAGAAACCGATGCCACTGATTACTTGTGCGGCAAGTCGCATAGGGTCAGTTCGGATATTATCTGAAACTTGCGCATAATGTTCTGCGGCTTGAATGGAGACAATCGTCAGTACACAAGTCGTCACCGCAATAATGGCACAGGTTTTGACCCCAACCGGTTTGTGTTTAAGTTCACGTTCTAAGCCAATAATCCCGCCAAGTACAAGTGCGAGTAGCATTTTCCCTAGGATAAGTAAATAAGCCGTCTGTTCAAGAGCGGTCGAAAAAAGAAAAGAATTTTCCATGTTAATAATGAATATGAGTAAATAAAAAAACGGGCATTATTCTACCTGAAAAAAGGACTTTAATGGGCAAATTTACAATCAATTTACCTTTAACTTATCGCCTTTCGGCTTGAAATTGAGTAAAATCTAAAGTTTTGAAAGATGATGATAGCTGAGAATAAATTTATGCAAAAATCAACGCCGAATATTGGCTTTGTAAGTTTAGGTTGTCCTAAAAATTTAGTGGATTCTGAACGTATTCTGACAGAATTACGTACCGATGGATATAACATTGTGCCAAGTTATGAAAATGTGGACTTGGTCATTGTGAATACTTGCGGCTTTATTGATAGTGCTGTGCAGGAATCCCTAGAAGCCATTGGAGAGGCGTTGGAAGAAAATGGACGCGTGATTGTGACCGGCTGTTTAGGGGCGAAAGAAGATCAAATTCGCCAAGTTCACCCGAAAGTATTGGAAGTGAGCGGTCCGCACAGTTATGAAACAGTAATGGCACAAGTACATAAATACGTACCAAAACCTGAGCATAATCCATACACCAGCCTTGTACCAAAACAAGGGGTGAAATTAACACCAAAACACTATGCTTATTTGAAAATCTCAGAAGGCTGTGATCATCGTTGTACATTCTGTATAATCCCTTCATTACGTGGGGATTTAGAAAGTCGTTCTATCACGCAAGTATTGGATGAAGCAAAACGTCTTGCTGATGCAGGCGTGAAAGAGTTATTGGTTGTTTCACAAGATACTTCTGCTTATGCGATGGATACACAACACAAAGAAGGTGGCGTGAAAACGGCTTTCTGGAATGGTATGCCAATTAAAAATGACTTAATGACCTTGTGTAAACAACTTGGTAAATTAGGCATTTGGGTACGTTTACACTACGTTTATCCTTATCCTCACGTGGATGATTTAATTCCATTAATGGCGGAAGGTTTATTATTGCCTTATTTGGATATTCCATTGCAACATGCGAGTCCAAAAATTTTAAAAGCGATGAAAAGACCAGGAAAAATTGACCGCACTTTAGAGCGTATCAAGCAATGGCGTGAAATTTGTCCAGATTTAACTTTGCGTTCAACTTTCATCGTAGGTTTCCCAGGTGAAACAGAAGAAGACTTCCAAATGTTATTGGATTTCTTAAAAGAAGCACAACTTGATCGCGTGGGCTGTTTCAAATTTAGCCCAGTAGAAGGCGCACTTGCAACTGAAATGGCTGATCAAGTGCCTGAAGATGTAAAAGAAGAACGTTTCCACCGCTTTATGCAGTTACAACAAGAAATTTCGGCTGAACGATTAAAACAAAAAATTGGCCAAACGCTTGATGTCATTGTGGATGAAATTGATAACGAAGGTATTATCGGCCGTACAAAAGCCGATGCACCCGAAGTTGATGGCTTAGTTTATATTGAAAATCTAAGTGGCACGCCTGTGAAAGTGGGCGAATTTATTAAAGTAACCATTACCCATTCAGATGAATACGATCTTTGGGGAACCTGTTAATTATTAATCTTATTTATTTTTTACCAAAGGAATTAAAAAATGGCAGAAACACAAAAACAACCAAGTGTTATCCGTTTTGAACAAGAAGTTGCGGCAAAAAATTATGAAGCAGCTTGCGTAGAATTGCTCGATATTTTAAGCAAAATTGATACTAATTTTGGTGGCGTTGAAGGCATTGAAATTGATTATCCTAGCCAATTAAATGATGAATTAGTACAAGATAAAATTAAGCATTTTTGTACCCGTGTAGCGGTAGCAATGAGCGAGCTATTTTCTGATCCTAAATTAGATATTTCTGAAGGCGGAGCACAACGTTTCTTTACCTTACAACGTTGGATTAATATGATTTTTGCATCATCACCTTTTGTGAATGCGGATCATGTTTTGCAAACTTATAACCGCAATCCAGATAAAACTAATTTATCCGATTTCCATTTAGATAATGCGAGATCATCATTAATTAAATTCTGTATTTTTTACCTGCCAGAATCTAATGTGAATGTTAATCTTGATGCTTTATGGAATTTAGATCCAGAGTTATGCGCATCGCTTTGTTTTGCGTTGCAATCACCACGTTTTATTGGTACAGAACAATCGTTTTCTAAGCGTGGTACGCTTTTACAATGGTTCCCTGAAAAATTAGCGACGATTGAAAACTTAAATAATGTGCCAAGTGCAATTTCACATGATGTGTATATGCATTGCAGTTACGATATTGCTGAAAATAAACACTGGGTGAAAAAAGCATTAAACCAAGTCATTCGTCGTCATTTATTGCAAGGTGGATGGACTGACCGCGATGTCACGAAATTAGGTGAGCGTAATGGCAAACCTGTCATGGTTGTATTATTGGAGCATTTCCATTCATCTCATTCAATTTATCGTACGCATTCTACTTCAATGATTGCCGCGCGTGAGCGTTTTCATTTAATTGGTGTGGGTAATGAAGCTGTAGATGCAGCAGGCCAAGCGGTGTTTGATGAATTCCATTTATTAAAAGGTGATAATATTTTTGGTAAATTGAATGAATTAAAAGATATTTGTGAAAAAAATGGTGCAGCCGTTCTTTATATGCCAAGTATTGGGATGGATTTAACCACCATTTTTGCAAGTAACACGCGTCTTGCACCGATTCAAGTGATTGCTTTAGGCCATCCTGCTACGACACATTCTGATTTTATTGAATATGTGATTGTAGAAGATGATTATGTGGGTTCTGAAAAATGCTTCAGTGAGCAATTATTGCGTTTACCAAAAGATGCTCTTCCTTATGTACCTTCAGCGCTTGCACCGCAACACGTAGAATATTGCTTACGTGAAAATCCTGAAGTGGTGAATATTGGTATTGCTTCCACCACAATGAAGCTTAACCCATATTTCTTGGCGGCATTAAAGGCTATTCGTGATCGTGCTAATGTGAAAGTTCATTTCCACTTTGCTTTAGGTCAATCCAGTGGTGTGACTCATCCTTATGTTGAGCGTTTTATTAAATCTTATTTAGGTAATGATGCGACAGCTCATCCACATGCACCTTATGATCAATATCTTCGTATTTTGCATAACTGCGATATGATGGTAAACCCATTCCCATTCGGTAACACGAATGGCATTATTGATATGGTGACATTAGGTTTAGTGGGTGTATGTAAAACCGGTGCAGAAGTCCATGAACATATTGATGAGGGGTTATTCAAACGTTTAGGTTTACCGGAATGGTTAATTGCAAATACGGTAGATGAATATGTTGAACGTGCAATTCGTTTAGCAGAAAACCATCAAGAACGTTTAGCACTTCGCCGTCATATCATTGAGAATAATGGCCTTCAAACCTTATTTACAGGTGATCCAAGCCCAATGGGTAAAGTGTTACTTGAAAAATTTGAGGAATGGAAAGCGGCAAATTTAGCTGAAAAGCCAAAGAAAAAAGCAACTAAATCTGCAACCACAAAAGAGAAGACCACCAAGTCTACCACAACAAAGAAAAGTGCGGTCAAATCTGAAGGTAAATCTGAGCCGAAAAAAACAGTAAAGAAAACGACGAAAAAAGCAGATAAATAATCAATAAATCCCCGAAAGGGGATTTTTTATTGAGAAAAATTAAACAAAGCCTCATTTTTTCTAAAAAAGCTTGATTTTATAGCGTAAAGCCTGTAATTAATAGACCCATTCAACACAACATAAAATAAGGAAAAATTCATGAAAAACGTCGGTTTTATTGGTTGGCGCGGAATGGTCGGTTCCGTATTAATGGATCGTATGGTGCAAGAGCAAGATTTTGCCAATATTAATCCAGTTTTCTTCACCACTTCTCAAGCAGGTCAAAAAGCCCCTGTATTTGCAGGAAAAGAGGCGGGTGAACTTAAAAATGCATTCGACATTGAAGAACTTAAAAAATTAGACATTATCGTAACCTGCCAAGGTGGCGACTATACCAATGAAGTTTATCCAAAATTAAAAGCAACAGGTTGGGACGGATATTGGGTTGATGCCGCTTCTGCGCTACGTATGAAAGATGATGCAATTATCGTGCTTGATCCGGTAAACCAACACGTGATTTCTGAAGGCTTGAAAAAAGGCATTAAAACTTTCGTGGGTGGTAACTGTACCGTGAGCTTAATGTTAATGGCTATCGGTGGTTTATTTGAAAAAGATTTAGTGGAATGGGTATCTGTCGCAACTTACCAAGCGGCTTCAGGTGCGGGCGCAAAAAATATGCGTGAATTGATTTCACAAATGGGCTTGTTAGAGCAAGCGGTTTCAAGCGAATTAAAAGACCCCGCTTCATCAATTTTAGATATTGAACGTAAAGTGACAGCAGAAATGCGTTCTGATAGCTTCCCAACGGATAACTTCGGTACAGCATTAGGTGGTAGCTTAATCCCTTGGATTGACAAACTTCTTCCTGAAACTGGACAAACTAAAGAAGAATGGAAAGGCTATGCAGAAACCAACAAAATCTTAGGTTTAAGTGACAACCCAATTCCTGTTGATGGTCTATGTGTACGTATTGGTGCATTACGTTGCCACAGCCAAGCGTTCACCATCAAAATGAAAAAAGACTTACCATTAGAAGAAATCGAACAAATTATTGCATCACATAATGAATGGGTTAAAGTAATTCCAAATGACAAAGAAACCACATTACGTGAATTAACTCCAGCTAAAGTAACAGGTACATTAAGCGTACCGGTTGGTCGTTTACGTAAATTGGCAATGGGTCCGGAATACTTAGCGGCATTCACTGTAGGTGACCAATTATTATGGGGTGCTGCAGAGCCAGTTCGCCGTATCTTAAAACAATTGGTGGCATAAGTTTTACTTTCACTACAAAGGGCGTATTTACTACGCCCTTTTCATTACTAAAAAAGATAATATGCTACGATCTATCTTTGTTTTTATTACAATTTCTTTAATGACATTTGTTTTGCAATGTTGGTTTGTTTCACGCCTTGGTTATCCTGAAACCTTTGTAACAACATGCCAAAATTACACGGGTGATTTTTTGTATGAAGCGCGTTGTGAATATATGTTTAATATATTATTTACAACGATAATTGTTGCATTTTTAGCATTGTTTCCTTTTATTATTTCTAAGAAATTACCTTGCTTTATTATCGGTTGTTTGTGGCTTGGGCTTTTATGGCTATTGGGTTCAGTTTTTATCACCTTTGATAGTACTTATTTAGGAAATACACTTGAGCTTTCAAGCTTATTTCACTATGCTTGGATCGAATTAAAAATACCTTATATTGTCATATCTGTTATCTCTATCCCTACACTATTTTTTGTTAAAAAATTATGATCAGAGAACCTCATTTTCATCAATTTGCTCTTGCGGAGTTATTGCCTTTTTTTGAGCAATTTCCGACGCAATATCTTTCTGGCGAACGAAATATCAAATTGGCTTATCGTCATTTGGTTCAGCCTGAAAGTGCGGTCAGAAAATTGATGATTTTGGTGAATGGTCGAGCAGAAAATATGCTCAAATGGACTGAGTTGGCTTATGATTTTTACCAACAAGGTTATGATGTTTTGCTTTTCGATCATCGAGGACAAGGCTATTCACAGCGTATTATTCCTCAAAAAGGGCATTTAGATGAGTTTCGTTTTTATACCGATGATATGGCAAAAATCATTGAAAAAACGACCGCACTTTATGCTTATCAAGCGCAATATATTCTCGCCCACTCCCTAGGAGCTTTGATTTCCACCTATTATCTAGCCAATTACGATCATCATATTAAAAAGGCTGTGCTTTCTTCGCCTTTCTTTGGCGTTCCCATGAAACATCCGTTACGAGATGAAGTCATCATTGCAACGATGATGGCATTTGGTCAAGGTCATCGTTATGTTTTTGGCAAAGGACATTACAAACCGGCAGATTTAAACCTTAATGAACTTAGCCATTCTAAAACGCGAATGAAATGGATGAACCGAGTTAATCGAAAACGCGCTGCTATTCACTTAGGTGGCCCGACTTTCCGTTGGGTACATTTGTGTTTAAATGCAATAAAAGCGCTCCCTAAAATCATTCCAAGAGTGGAAACACCTGTACTTATTTTACAAGCGGAAAAGGAAAAAATTGTAGATAACAAAAACCTTGAAAAATTGACCGTACTTTTTCCGCATGCAGAATTCATGCTTGTACCTCAAGCAAAACATGAAATTCTTTTTGAAAAAGATAACGTGAGAAAAGCCGTGCTTGAACGCGTGAATCAATTTCTTCATTCTTAAATTTTCCTAATTAGATTAAATATAAAGCATTATATATTGATTTATATAATGTTTTTTTATTTTTATCTCATGAGTGTTTAACCTTTTATTGAGCAAGATCATAGTTTCTTCCTCACTATATGCCTACAATCCATAATACTTATTTGTAGTTATGTTTTTTTGTCGTTTGTATAGTTGGAGTGCCTATGTCAAAAATGAAGAAAATCGTCACCACACTTTGCTTGGCGGGTGTCGGCGCTGTGGCATTATGGGGAACACAGTGGGTTATGTATAAAACAAGTTCACCGGAGTTTTGCGTCAGTTGTCATTCAATGAGCTATCCAAAAGAGGAATGGGAAGGTTCTAGTCACTTTGCTAATGCAAAAGGCGTGCGAGCACAATGTTCAGACTGTCATATTCCAAAAGAAGGTTGGCATTATGTCAAAGCTAAATTTATTGCTTTAAAAGACTTGTGGTATGAAGCACAAGGTAAGATTGAAAATAAAGAAAAATATGAAGCCCACCGTGCAGAGCTTGCTCAAATGGTATGGAATGATATGAAAGCCAACGATTCAGAAACCTGTCGTAGCTGCCACAGTTTTGATGCAATGGAGCTTTCAAAACAAACTAAATTAGCAAAACAAACCCATACAGATGCCCAAACAAATGGCCAAACCTGTATTGATTGCCATAAAGGAATTGTTCACTTCCTTCCTGAAGTGCATGGCGATCAAAATGCGCAAAAATCCTCTGAAGCAAAAGGTGGCTCAATCTCAGATGGTTCTGCTATTTTCGCTACTGAAATGGTGAAAGCGACCAATGATAAAGGAAATGAGGTTCGCCTCATGCCTTATGCAGAATTAATGCAATGGAAAGTAAATGGCGATCAAGTTCAAGGTACCTTACATGGTTGGCAACAAGTGGGGGCTGAAGCCGTTGTTTATCAAGAATTAGGTAAACGCATCACGCTTGCTTTATTGGATGAAGATGCACGTAACCATGTTCAAGTCGTAAAAACAGTACATGATGCAGTAACGGATTCTGAGTGGAAAGAAATCAATGTTGCGGTGAATGTCGCAAAAGAAAAAATGTCATCAGATCTGACCGCACTTAATCAATATGGCAATCAGTTAAATCAAACTCAATGTAGTGGTTGTCACGCAGCAATTGGTGCAGATCATTACACCGCTAACCAATGGATTGGTGTGGTGAATTCTATGAAAGACCGTACATCAATGAACAAAGATGAAGTACGTGCATTAACTATCTATCTGCAACGCAACGCCAAAGATATGGCAAAACAATAATGAATTAACTATCTAAAACGAGGCTGAAATGAAAAAGAATAACGTAAATGAACAACGTCGTGATTTTCTGAAAAAAACATCTTTAGGTGTGGCAGGCAGTGCCCTTTCTGGTGGTATGGTGGGCGTTGTATCAAAAAGTGCGGTAGCAAAAGAAGCTGAAATGAAAACAGTAGTTACTGCGGCTCACTGGGGACCGCTTGGTGTGGTTGTGGAAGATGGTAAGGTCGTGAAATCCGGTCCTGCTATTGAGCCTGCTGTACCGAATGAATTACAAACTGTTGTTGCCGATCAGCTATACAGTGAAACTCGCGTGAAATATCCAATGGTGCGTAAAGGCTTTTTAGCTAACCCAGGAAAAAGTGATACCACAATGCGGGGGCGTGATGAGTGGGTACGCGTTTCTTGGGATCAGGCCTTGGATCTAGTACACAACCAACTTAAACGCGTGCGCGAAAAATATGGTTCAACAGGCATTTTTGCTGGTTCTTACGGATGGTTTAGCTGCGGTTCACTACATGCCTCTCGTACTTTGTTGCGTCGTTATATGAATGCCACTGGTGGTTTTGTGGGACACAAAGGGGATTATTCTACGGGTGCGGCGCAAGTAATTATGCCACATGTGCTCGGCACTATCGAAGTCTATGAACAACAAACCAGCTGGGAATCTGTGTTGGAAAATAGTGATATTATCGTGCTTTGGTCAGCTAATCCGCTCACTACTATGCGTATTGCATGGATGTCTACCGACCAAAAAGGGATTGAATATTTCAAAAAATTCCAAGCTACGGGCAAACGAATAATTTGTATCGACCCACAAAAAAGTGAAACCTGCCAAATGCTAAATGCAGAATGGATTCCAATAAATACAGCAACGGATGTACCATTAATGCTTGGTATTGCGCATACTTTAGTTGAACAAGGCAAACACGATAAAGATTTCTTGAAAAAATATACGTCAGGTTACGCTAAATTTGAGGAATATTTATTAGGTAAAACAGATGGTCAACCAAAAACGGCAGAATGGGCGGCAAAAATTTGTGGTGTGCCAGCAGAAACCATTAAGCAACTTGCAGCAGATTTCTCCACCAAACGTACCATGTTAATGGGCGGTTGGGGTATGCAACGCCAACGCCATGGTGAACAAAGCCACTGGATGTTAGTCACTCTTGCATCTATGTTAGGGCAAATTGGTTTGCCTGGCGGTGGCTTTGGTTTGAGTTATCATTATTCAAATGGCGGGGTACCAACAGCGACAGGCGGTATTATTGGCTCTATTACAGCTACCCCATCAAGTAAACCAGGAGCGCAAACTTGGTTAGATGATACGTCTAAATCAGCTTTCCCATTGGCACGTATTGCTGATGTATTACTCAATCCGGGTAAAACTATCCAGTATAACGGTACTGAAATTACTTACCCAAATATCAAAGCAGTATATTGGGCAGGCGGTAATCCGTTTGTTCACCATCAAGATACCAATACCTTAGTGAAAGCTTTCCAACAACCGGAAGTGGTGATTGTGAATGAAGTGAACTGGACACCAACTGCGCGCATGGCAGATATTGTATTGCCCGCAACTACCAGTTATGAACGTAATGACTTAACCATGGCGGGTGACTACTCCATGATGAGCATTTACCCGATGAAACAAGTGGTTCCGCCACAATTTGAAGCGAAAAATGACTACGATATTTTCGTTGAACTCGCAAAACGAGCAGGTGTGGAAGAACAATACACTGAAGGTAAAACGGAAATGGAATGGCTGGAAGAATTCTACAATGCAGCCTTTACTGCCGCACGTGCAAACCGTGTTGCAATGCCTCGTTTTGATAAATTTTGGGCAGAAAATAAACCGTTAAGCTTTGAAGCGGGAGAAGCCGCGAAGAAATGGGTACGTTATGGTGAATTCCGTGAAGATCCATTACTCAATCCGCTTGGCACGCCGTCAGGTAAAATTGAGATTTTCTCTGATGTTATTGAGAAAATGCATTATAACGACTGTAAAGGTCACCCAAGCTGGATGGAGCCAGAAGAATTTGCGGGTAATGTGACAGAAGAATATCCGTTAGCTTTAGTAACGCCACATCCTTACTATCGTTTACACAGCCAATTGGCGCATACTTCATTACGTCAAAAATATGCGATAAACGATCGTGAGCCTGTGATGATTCATCCTGAAGATGCGGCTGCTCGCGGTATTAAAGACGGTGATATTGTTCGTGTTCATAGCAAACGCGGTCAAGTGCTTGCTGGTGCGATTGTGACAGAAAATATCATCAAAGGTACTGTTGCTCTTCATGAAGGTGCATGGTATGACCCAATGGATTTAGGTGAAAGTGAAAAACCGTTGTGTAAAAATGGTTGCCCGAATGTATTAACACGCGATGAAGGTACATCAAAACTTGCACAAGGTAACTCACCAAATACCTGTATTGTTCAGGTTGAAAAATTTACCGGCAAAGCACCTGAAGTGACGGTATTCAAACAGCCTAAACACGCTGTGTAAAACCAATAAAAAACGACCGCACTTTGATTTTATCCATTCAGGTGCGGTCTTTTTTCAATAAGTTTTTCTGTACTTTGTTTTTTTCACCTATCAAATCAATTTTCTCTACCTTTCCTTCTCAACACCAAAATGTGATCTGTCTCCCAGTTTTAAGTCTTGTCTTGTACTAAAATCACCCCATAGTCCTCTTTTACGGACAAAATATTAAAGACCTGATGGTGTAAAAAGATTAGGTATTACTTTGATTCACAACGTAGAAAAAAGGAGAAAACAGATGACAAAAGATCTTAATGTCTTTGATAAACACTATGGTTTATTGATCAACGGCGAATGGACAAATGGCTCTGAGGGTAATACCTTAACAGCATATAACCCTGCAAATGGTGAAGCCTTAGCCACCTTTATTGACGCTACGGATGCAGATGTCGATGCTGCAGTAAATGCTGCGAAAGAGGCCTTTAAAACCTGGAAAAATACCAGCGCAACGGAACGAGCTACAATTTTGAATAAAATTGCAGATATTATTGACGAAAATACTGAATTATTCGCTTTACAAGAAACGTTGGATAACGGTAAACCGATTCGAGAAACACGCGCAGCAGATATTCCGTTGGCATCAGATCATTTCCGTTATTTTGCCAGTGTTATTCGCGCCGAAGAAGGTGTTGCAAACCAACTGGATAGCGAAGATTTGTCGTTGATTTTACGCGAGCCTATTGGCGTTGTTGGTCAAATTATTCCATGGAACTTTCCGTTCTTAATGGCTGCATGGAAAATAGCACCGGCATTGGCAGCAGGTTGTACCGTCGTGATTCACCCATCTTCCTCTACTTCATTGAGCTTACTTTCCTTAGCTCAAAAAATTAATCATTTATTACCGAAAGGTGTCTTCAATGTTATTACTGGTAAGGGTTCTAAATCTGGTGAATACATGTTGCACCATACTGGATTTAACAAACTGGCATTCACCGGTTCCACCGAAATCGGTAGAAAAATTGGTGTGGCTGCTGCTGAAATGTTGATTCCATCCACCTTGGAATTAGGTGGTAAATCAGCCAATATTTTCTTTGACGATATGCCATTTGATAAAGCATTGGAGGGCGCACAAAAAGGAATTCTCTTCAACCAAGGGCAAGTGTGTTGTGCCGGTTCACGTATTTTCGTACAAGAAAGCGTTTACGATAAATTTATCGCGGCACTAAAAGAAGAATTTAAGAAAGTTAAAGTCGGCTTACCTTGGGAAGATGACACGCAAATGGGGGCGCAAGTAAACGGAAATCAAGTTAAAGTTATTAGCAAGTATGTTGATATTGCTAAAGAAGAAGGGTGTCAAATCATCCTTGGTGGAGGTAAATCAACCGACCCGGCATTGGCTCGAGGCGAATTTTTCCAACCAACCTTAATTTTAGCTCCAGATAACAAAAAACGCGTGGCACAAGAAGAAATTTTTGGTCCGGTTGCTGTGGTAATCAAATTTAAGGATGAAGCAGATGTAATTAAAATGGCAAATGACAGTGATTATGGCCTAGGTGGCGCGGTGTGGACATATAACATTAACCGTGCGCTACGAGTTGCACGCGCACTTGAAACCGGTCGTGTTTGGGTGAACTGCTATAACCGTTTACCAGCTGGCGCTCCTTTCGGTGGTTATAAAACATCCGGTATAGGTCGTGAAACCCATAAAATGATGCTTGACGCTTATACACAGGTGAAAAATATCTTCATCAGCACCCGTGAAGAGCGCGAAGGCATGTATTAATCATTCACTTTCTAACCTAAAAAAATGACCGCACTTTGATTTGTATCTCAAAAGTGCGGTTATTTTTTTACCTATATCAAATTATGATTAGATTCTATTAAAAAACGCGCCTTAAATCTTTACTCGTACTAAATAAGTGGTATCTTTATAGCCGCTTATTTAATCGATTGCATCGCGGTTGTTATACGTGATGAATTATTTTTTGTTCATTTATCTAGGAGTTATCCTATGGAAAGTAAAATTCCAGTAGTAGAAGTCAAACTTGGATTTAAATGGCAAGGTCTGCTGATTGCCGTCATCGTTGGTTTAGGGATTTGGTTGATCCCAACACCAGAAGGTTTATCCGCAAAAGCATGGGGAATGCTAGCGCTATTTGTGGCAACCATTGTGGCTATTATTGCTAAAGCAATGCCTATGGGTGCTGCAACGCTAGTTGCCTTAGTGATTAGTGGTTTGACTGGGCTTACACCGATCTCACCAAAACAAGGTGATGTTGGTATGTTATCTGGCTTTGCTAACGGCACAATTTGGTTGATTGCTATTGCTATGTTTTTATCTCGAGCGGTGATTAAAACCGGTTTAGGTAAACGTATCGCACTGTACTTCGTTGGTCGTTTTGGTAAAAAAATGATGGGTGTGGCTTATGGTATGGCATTGGCTGATGTTGTTATCGGTCCGGGTATTCCTTCGGCTTCTGCGCGTGGGGGCGGTATTATGTACCCTATTATGCAATCTATTGCTGATGCATATGAGTCCAAACCGGGTCCAACTGCTCGTCGTGCAGGTGCTTTCTTAGCGATTGCTGTCTCTCAAATCGATACCATTATTTGTACCATGTTCTTAACCGCCATGGCGGGTAACCCGTTAATTGCAGAACTCGCGAAAAGCCAAGGTGTAGAAATCACTTGGATGACATGGTTCTTAGGGGCGATCGTACCGGGTATTGTGAGCCTAATCGTCTTGCCTTATTTCGTGTATTTAATTTATCCGCCAGAATTAAAAGATACGCCTAAAATGGCAGAAATGGCACGTGAAGAATTAAAAAGCATGGGCCCAATGAGCAAAGCAGAATGGATTCTTGCCCTAGACTTTATCCTTCTTTTATTCCTTTGGACGGTGGGTGATTTAGTCTTCCATATTCCTGCAACAATTTCAGCGTTTATCGGTTTAGTGATTTTATTATTAACCAATATTATGAGCTGGAAAAATATCGTAGCAGAAACCACCGCATGGGATACGATGTTCTGGTTTGCAGTATTGGTCATGATGGCAAATGCACTCAATAAATACGGTGCTATTACTTGGATCTCAACCCACATTTCCTCATCTGTGGGCGGTTTCAGCTGGCCAGTTGCCTTTACTATTTTAGTGTTAGTGTATTTCTATACCCGCTATTTCTTTGCTTCAGCCATGGCGCATATTTCCGCAATGTATCTTGCTTTCGTGGCAGCGGCTATCGCTGTGGGTACACCACCAATCATTGCTGCAATTGGTTTAGGTTACACCTCAACATTATCCATGAGCTTAACGCAATATGCAGGTGGTCCTGGTCCAGCTTTATACGGTTCTGGTTATAACTCAACCGGTCAATGGTGGGGCGTGAGCTTTATTGTTTCCATCCTCTCATTAGTGATTTGGTTTGGTGTGGGTGGATTATGGATGAAACTCCTTGGCTGGTGGTAATCCTTATTAATTCATAAATAATCCCTAAAAAACGACCGCACTTTGATTTTTATCTCAAAAGTGCGGTCATTTTTATTTGTATTTTGAATTAATCATCCCAGTCATCATCCCAATCACGATGTCTTCTGTGGTGATGATGTCTTTTATGTTTTTTATGATGACGATATTCTCTGTCATCGTGGTCTCCACCTTTATTCACTTGACTACCGATTACGCCACCTAATGCTGCGCCGCCGAGTGTTGTGGCAATATCACCACCTAATAAACCACCGGCTACGCCACCGATTGCTGCACCTGTTGCAGTATGACGTTGTTGTCTGTCCATTTCACAAGCGGTTAAGCTTCCCGCTAATGCAACAATCACTAACCCTTTCATCAATTTAGATTTCATAAATCTACACCTCTATTTTTGTCGGGATTGCTTGCCTAAGCACTTATGCAATCCGGCGTGTAAAAGCATTCCTTTTACGATTGCTTTGACTGTTTGGAAAATTAGTTAGTTTAAACGGCGTGTTCAATTGGTTTAAGAATGAACAAATTTTGGTATGATTGTTGGTAAACAGTATTAAACTGGAGAGTAATAATCTTGAAATTGATAAATATTTATATTTTTGATAATAATGGCAGCGTGGTTATCCCTAAGTAAGGAATTTAATTATGTATAAAAGAACAAATTATTCTTTTTTAAAAAGCATTTTCTTTCAAGATGCTTTTTCTTGGTGTCAAGAAAAGTTTAATAGCGGTTATATTCATGATTGGACTATTAATGAAAATGAATGGGGCGCAGCTTTAGATACGTATGAAAATGCTTTTCAGCTCCCTATAGAAAAATTGATGTTATATGTTATCGCTATAACAGGATTGTCTGGGAGAAATAAAATAGCCCATTATTCTATCTTTTCTGATATAGAAGAAATTTTATCTTTAAATAGTCTTGATGATTTAATTATGGATCTTGAAGATGTTGAGAAAGATGAGTTTTTACGAGATCTAAATATTGTTATGAATAATAAACTGATTTAGTTTTTTATACTAACATTAATTTTTTAGAATATATCATTTCAGGTTTTTTATTTTAAGTTTGTATAAATATTTAATATATAAAATTAATATTAGTTAGAGGAAAGGAGATGGGTATAATATACACTTACTACCTAAATAAATAATTATTTTAAAAATATTAAAATTTTTTATATTTGTTGCATTACTATGTTTCTTTGCTATGGTGATCGCTGAATTAGATGCGGGATGAAATAATTTACAGTATGCTCTCCTGATAAAAGAGGCTTTAATTATGTCTCTAAAATTTCAGCTGGTTGCTTTGCCTATATATCTTCTCTTTTTTAAACGAGATTAGAGTGGTTAAAATATTTTGGAGATAAAAAATGAAAAAGATAAATCTCAGTTTCTTTTTGATTTGTAGTATTTTGACTGCATGTGTTTCTTCTGATAGCCATTTTGTTCGGTTCTGGAATGGTGATGTTATATCTGACATGACTCCAGAGGAGGAGAAAAAATTTGATCTATGCTATGAGAAAACTAAAAATTTACCAAGAGGAACAGCTGAGGAAAGGGGAAAAGCAAGTCTTGCTACATTAAAATGTATTGATGACGAAAAATAGCTAGGTAGGGTGCATTGATTTGAAAATCCATGCATGTTTAATAATTTAATTCGCACATGAATCTCTCGGGGAAAACATGCTTAATAAGATTAGAAAAAACTCATGGTTTAGCAATCTAGTGTTATTTTCTCTTTTATATTTATTGTTTATCTCTAGAGAGATAATTTTCTCCCTATTTATATATTTTAAGTTTAATGAAGTGTATTGGAATTCAGATGTATTTAAAGAAGCATTGATCCCAACACTAGCTATGTATTTACCTCTTGTTTTTATTGATTTTGCAATAAAATCATATAAAAGAACAAAAAATAAAAAGCATTAAGTTTAGTGAAACTATTTTTTAATAAGATCGTCTTAATTATTATTAGATTGTATTATAAGTTATAGTCACTATTACTAAAAAATTTAATAAGTGAGAAAATATAAATGATTATGTTATTTTTAATAAATTTTATTAGATGTTTTATTTATATATCTATGACTTTATTGGTGTCTATGATGGTTGTTAGAAATATTTATATTTTAATTCATACTAATTTGGGCGTTTCTTTTTATATTAGTTTTGAGGATGTAGAACTTATTTTAATTCCATCATTAGTTATTAGTCTATTTATTTCATGTGTTGCACTGTATAACAGAAGATAAAATGATTTTAAAAATATTAAAGTTTTTTATAGCTGTTGCATTCATATTTTTCTTGTTTATGGTGATAGTTCAGTTCGATATGGGAAGAAATAATTTGCAATATGCAGTTCTTATGAAAGAGGCTTTACTTATGTCTCTAAAATTCCAGGTGGTTGCTTTGCCTATTTATCTTCTCTTTTTTAAACGAGATTAGATCGGTTGGAATGAAAAAATATTTTGGAGATAAAAAATGAGTAAGATAAATCTCAGTATTTTTTTGCTTTGTAGTATTTTGACAGCATGTGTTTCTTCTAATAGTTATTTTGTTCGTTTCTGGAATGGGGATGTGATACCTAAAAGGACATATGAGGAACAAAAAACTTTTGAATCATGTTATGAGAAATATAAAAATCTTCCTGATAAGACAAATGAGGAA
>JAHZCF010000021.1 GCA_019423005.1 Haemophilus sp. | reverse complement strand
TTTGGAAAGATTTCACCATTTTCGGTAAAAGCATTTTCGATGCCTTCGATTTCGTTAGCGGAAATATTCTCTTTATGTTGACCGCACTTGGTTGTGCCATTTTCGTTGGTTTCGTATTAAAAGATGATGCAAAAAAAGAATTATCACCAACACCAAATTCGCTCTTCACCACAATTTGGTTTAACTATGTTAAATTTGTGGTTCCAGTGATTATTTTGGTGATTTTTATCAGTAATATTTAATAAAAAAACCGAGCTATTTAGCTCGGTTTCTTTTTTATCTATCCTCTATTTTGCTTCAGCTTGAGTTTTTTTCTCTTCAAGTTCTTCCCAACGGAGGAAAGCTGTTTCAAGTTCAGCTTCGGTGTCTGATAATTCCTTAAGCTTGGCATCTGTTACATCATGGGCTTGTTGGAAAAAGTGAGGATCACCAATTTCAGCTTGAAGTGCGGTAATTTTCTCTTCCAATTCTTCTAATAGTTGTGGAAGTTGTTCTAATTCACGTTGTTCTTTGTAAGAAAGTTTAACGGATTTTAGCTTTTGAGAAACAACGTCATTTTTGACCGCACTTTCCTGTACTTTTGGTGCTTCTTTTTTGGATTTTGGGGTCTCTTGCTCTGCTTTCATCGCAAAGTAATTGGCTTGTTGTCCTTTCGCATCAAAGAAACCGCCCACGTATTTATTCAATACACCATCGCCTTCAAAGAAATAACACTCAGTAGCAACGTTATCAATAAACTGACGATCATGGCTGACAATCAATAAGGTGCCTTGATAATCCGTGAGGATTTCTTCCAATAATTCTAAGGTTTCTACATCCAAGTCATTGGTTGGTTCATCGAGAATCAATAGATTATTAGGTTTCAGTAATAATTTAGCCAATAACAAACGGTTACGTTCACCACCTGAAAGCGCTTTTACAGGTGTCATCGCACGTTTGGGTGGAAATAAGAAATCCTGCAAATAGCCCAACACATGACGTTTTACACCATTAACCTCAATATCCTGCTTGCCATCGGCAACGTTATCCATCACCGTTTTTTCTGGATCCAGATCGGCTCGATATTGGTCAAAATAAGCAATGTCTAATTTTGTACCGCAATGAATGCGACCACTCGTTGGCTTGATTTCACCTAATAAAAGTTTAATAAACGTGGTTTTTCCGCAACCATTTGGGCCAACCAATGCAATTTTATCGCCACGTAAAATGGTCGTGCTGAAATCTTTAAGCAGCTGTTTGCCTTCAATCTCATAGCTTACATCTTCCATTTCAAACACGATTTTGCCTGAACGACTTGAGTTATCTAATTGTAACTTAGCAGTACCCATCACCTCACGACGTTGGCGACGTTCTTCACGCATGGCTTTTAAAGCGCGCACGCGGTCTTCATTACGCGTACGGCGAGCTTTAATCCCTTGACGAATCCAAACTTCTTCTTGTGCTAAACGTTTATCGAAAAGCTCGTTCTGTAATGCTTCGACACGTAAGCTTTCTTCTTTAGCGGTGAGGTATAAATCATAGTTACCTGGATAAGACACTAATTTCCCGCGATCTAAATCCACAATACGGGTCGCCATTTTACGGATAAAAGAACGGTCGTGGGAAATAAACACAATACTTCCGGTAAATTCTAATAAGAAGTTTTCTAACCATTCGATTGCATCCACATCCAAGTGGTTGGTTGGTTCATCTAATAACAAGACATCGGGGTTACACACCAACGCACGAGCAAGAGCGGCTTTACGCAACCAACCACCCGATAAATCGGCTAATTTAGTATCAGGATTTAACTCGAGTTTTTGCAATACTTCATTGATTTTATTTTCAAACTGCCAGCCGTTGGCATGCTCTAATTTGGCTTGTACTTGCGCCAGTTGATTAAGAATTTGCTCACTGTAATTTTGTGTCAACTCTTGCGAAATATGGTGATATTCTTTTAACAAATCTGCTAAATGTTCAATGCCTTCCGCCACATAATCAAATACATTCCCTTCAGCATGGCGAGGCGGATCTTGTTCTAAGCGTGAAACCACTAAATCTTTTTCATACTGCACTTTGCCGTCATCCATGGTGACTTGCTGTGCAATAATTTTTAATAAAGTCGATTTACCTGCCCCGTTACGCCCTACTAAACAAACTCGCTCATTGGGTTCAATATGAAGTTCAGCATGATCAAGTAAGGGATGATCACTAAAAGAAAGATAAGCGTTAGTTAAACTAATTAATGCCACAAAATTATCCTATAAATTCAAAATATCAATAAAAATAACCGCGCTTTAAAGCTGGTGGTAAACCTTTAAGGCATAGGCATCTGACATGCCCGCGATATAGTCACAAATAATACGTTTTTTGCCCTGTTCTGGCGCATTTCTCCAACGATTAGCGGTATTCGTTGGCAATAAACGTTCGGGGTCAGACTCAAAAATCTGGAACATTTCCGTAAGAATGCGTTGTCCTTTGTATTCAATACGTTGCGTTTCGACATGACGAATCACGTATTTCCATACAAACTTTTTAAACACATTTAATGCCGCAATCACATCTTGCGGTAGTTCCGCGTTATAACGTAACAAAGGCTCATCAAAATTGCCGGTGACTTTCCAACGCACATGGGTAATAAAGAAATTCACTAATGCCCCAATGGCATTTTTACGCTCAAAATGATGATTGGAGAACAATCGTTGGCTAACTTTCTCTATATTTTTTGCCAACCAATCTGAAGGAATTGTTTTAAGTTCAGCCAATGCTTCTTGCCACTGATGTTGATTTACTACACCAGTCACAATCGCATCTTCTAAATCATGTACCCCATACGCAATATCATCCGCCAATTCCATAATGCTACAATCTAATGATTTAAATTGTGTTTTTAAAAACTCAGCAGGATTTGACCGCACTGTTTGAAATGAACCAAACAAAGTGCGGTCATTTTCAGAAAGGTTTTGCAACAACCAAGTAAACATTGTGACGTCATCACGGAATAACCCTTTTCCAGGCTTCCAGTCGCTAATTTTGACATAACGCGGATCAGCATTTTCAGCATGCGGCAACTGGGCATATTGCGGGGAAGATAGGTCTAAAATATTCGGATACTTCACCACGCCTAAAATAGCACGACGCGTTAAATTCATCCCAGCCGTTTCAGTATAAGGCTCAAGTTTAGTAATAATACGAAATGTCTGCGCATTGCCTTCAAAGCCGCCATGATTGTGCATCATATAATTAAGTGCCACTTCCCCACCATGGCCAAATGGTGGATGACCAATATCATGTGCAAAGCACAAACTTTCAATTAAATCATTGCTTGGTAATAAGGGCTTGAGTTGTTTCTGTAATTCACTTTTTTCGATATGAAGCTGGTCTGAAATAGCAACATAACTTTCCGCAAATTTTAATTGGGAAACCAGGCTGCTACCGATTTGTGCCACTTCTAGAGAATGAGTTAAACGAGTGCGATAAAAATCATTTTCGCCCACAGCGTGAATCTGTGTTTTGGCTTGCAAACAACGGAAAGCAGCGGAATGTAAAATCCGCCCGCGATCACGACGAAATGGAGGTCGGTGATCTTTTTCGCGAGGCGGATCAGGAAGGAAACGTTCAGTCCAAAAATCAGCTAATTGGGTTCTCATAAAAATAGACGAATAACATGGAATACTAAGGGGGCTAAAATTGAGCTCATAATACCGCAAAGTACCAAAGAAATCGAACTATAACTCCCCGCTTTCGGATCAGCTTCCATACAGCTTACTGTGCCGAGTGCGTGAGAAACTGCACCAACAGATAACCCCACCGCTTCTTGTTGTTTAATACCGAGTTTTTTCAAGATGAGATAACCAAAAACCGAACCTTGTAAACCTGCAACAATCACGCCTACGGCTGTAACGGCTGGAATACCGCCTAAATGAGAAGACACTTCCATCGCAATTGGCGTGGTAATTGATTTTGGCAATACGGTCGCGACCATTTCAGGGCTTGCCCCTAAAATAATCGCAAAAATGGCACCGGTAAACATGGAAAACAGAGAAGCCAATGTCACCACAGAAAGAATAATTTTCCACTGTTTCGCAATTTGACGAAGTTGTTCATACAACGGTAACGCCAGCGCAACAATACTCACGCCTAATAAATTATTAATCGGCGTATTACCCGCCATGTAATCATCATAAGGAATATCGCCAACTACTAAAATCAGCACAAGAATTGATACTGTGAGCACGAACGTATTGAAAATCATGGATTTCCAACGTTTACTGATTTGTAATGCGAGCCAAAATCCAAAAATCGTTAAAATGGTATAAAGATAAATTGCATACTGCATAATAAAACCTTAGTCAGCTTGAAGATTGCGTCTTTCTAATACTTTTTTACGCTTATGGGTAAAGGATTGTTTATAAAATAAATAGTTTCCTATAAATGCAATAACTAAAAGTGTCAGAACGGTACTGAGAATATTTGGAATAAGTAAAACTTTCCACTGGGCCACGAGTAAATCATAATATTTGATAATCCCCACGCTCACAGGCACAAAAAGGACCGCCATGTATCGGATCAGTAAGCTCGAACCGAAATAAATCCACTCCAAGTGAATTACATGAGTTGTTAAACCTAAAAAAAGTAATAACAAGCCCCAAATGCTGCCTGGAATCCCCACTGGGATATAGTGAGAAATCAAATTGCCGAGTAGTAACATAATGTATAAAATGATGAGCGAACGAGCGAGTTGAACGCCTTTTTGGAGTAACATATTTCCTCTATCAATTTTTTTAATAATAATTAAAATTTATTTTACGCTTTTTTGTTAAAATTACCCATTCATTTTAGCTAAATTTTGCGATGCAGATCAAAGAAATTCCAAATGATTAAAAAATTCTTCTTATTTTTAACCATAATTTTAACCGCACTTTGGACGCAATTTTCAATCTCAGCAGAACGCCAAGTAGAATGCTGGGTCGTAGGCGTAAGTGATGGCGACACCCTGACTTGCCTCTTACCCACTAAAAAACAATTCAAAGTGCGATTACAAGAAATTGATGCTCCAGAAAAAGGCCAACCATTTGGAAAGAAAGCCAAACAATATCTTTCACAGCTTGTTTTCAAACAAAATGTGACGTTGTCAGTTTCGGATTATGATCGCTACCAACGTATTTTGGCAACGGTTTATCTACAAGAACAAAACATTAACTTAGAAATGGTGAAAAACGGCATGGCTTGGGTTTATCCGCAATATGCTAAAAATCCAATCTACTTCCAGGCACAAGATTTTGCCCAGCAACAAAAAATCGGCTTATGGCGAGATCCCAACCCTGTTGCCCCTTATGAATGGCGTAAACAGAAAAAAACAGTCAAACACGGAGATAACCATGGCTTTTGATTATCAATTATTTAAAAATGAATTCCCTTATTTTAAATCACCAAATGCCGTGGTCTATTTGGATAATGCAGCGACAGCATTAAAACCTCAAGCATTAATTGATGCGACAACTACTTTTTATCAATCGGCGGGCTCCGTACATCGTAGTCAGTACGAAGCCGCACAAACAGCACAATACGAAAATGCTCGTCACTTAGTAAAAACCTTAATTAATGCGGAAGATGAAAAAGCGGTGATTTGGACATCTGGGACGACTCATAGCATTAATTTGGTTGCCAACGGTTTACTCTCCTCATTGCATGCAGATGACGAGATTTTAATTAGCCAAGCGGACCATCATGCTAATTTTGTTACTTGGCATGAAACAGCGAAAAAATGTGGGGCAAAAATTCAAGTGTTGCCTATTTTGGATAATTGGCTAATTGATGAAAATGCCTTAATTGCAGCCTTAAATGAGAAAACCAAATTAGTCGCGCTCAATTTTGTTTCCAACGTAACAGGAACGGAACAATATATCCAACATTTAATTCGACTAATCCGCCAACATAGCAATGCGCTCATTTTAGTGGATGCCGCTCAGGCTATTAGTCATATACAGATTGATTTACAGGCATTAGATGCGGATTTTATTGCCTTTTCTGCACACAAAATTTATGGGCCAAACGGCATTGGTGTATTAAGCGGAAAATTAAGCTCACTTTCCCTGCTACAACCACTTTTTTACGGTGGAAAAATGATTGAGCGCGTCTCCCATGAATGTATTACCTTTGCCGATTTACCTTATCGATTAGAAGCCGGCACACCAAATATTGCGGGCGTGATTGGCTTTGGTGCGGTATTAGATTGGCTCAAAAAATGGGATTTTCAGGCAGCCGAGGCGCATGCTGTTGAGCTTGCCGAACAAAGTAAAGTGCGGTTAAAAAACTATCCGAATTGTCGTTTATTTAATTCACCGCAACCAAGTTCTGTTGTATGTTTTATTTTTGATGGGATTGCAGCTTCAGATCTTGCTACCCTATTAAGCGAACAAAAAATTGCCTTGCGTGTTGGTGAACATTGCGCCCAACCTTACTTAGCCCGCCTTGGTGAGCGTACTACATTACGACTTTCTTTTGCGCCTTACAATAGCCCGCAAGATGTGGATGCCTTTTTTGCAGCATTAGATAAATCCTTAGAGTTATTAGCATGCTAGAAAACATTAAACAGGCAAAAAATTGGGAAGATCGTTACCGTTTCATTATTCAAACCGGTAAACATCTTTCTCAACCTTCTCCAGATGAGTTGGCTCAAATGCAATCGATTCAAGGCTGCGAAGCAGGGCTTTGGTTTAAGACCATTCCACAAAATGACGGCACTTTTCAATTTCAAGCTTACAGCGAAGCACGCATTATGAATGGTTTGTTATGGTTATTGTTGCAAAATATCAATGGCCAAACCCGCAACCAATTACAACAATTTAATATCCGTCAATTTTTTGATGAACTTGGCATTGCCTCTCGCTTAAGTGAAACCCGCTTAAACGGTTTAAAACAAATTGAAGAAATCTTGCACAATCTGTAATTATGTATCTGATCGAACCCTTTTTTAAATTAACCGCCTTAGAAAACGATATTGGCCAACAAAGCCGTTTGCTCAATGTAGTTATCGATCAATGGCGTTATAACGGACAAATTATCGGCCGTGAAATTCCGCTTTATTTAACGGAGGAAGACAGCGAACAAGGTTTTTCGATGCGCGTTATTTGCCCTGAGCAAGATAGCCTCTTACCCGATAATAATAACCGAACTGTGAATCTGGCGATGGAAAATGCTGAAAAGTGCGGTCTACATTTTCAAGGTTTTCAAATTATTGCCGATGATTTAAATGCAGACAGCACCGCAGAATGTAGCCAACCAGCATGGCAAATGCTCTACACCACACATTTACAATCTTGCTCGCCGTTACATAGTGGAGAAGATTTTTCTCCAATTCCGCTCTATAAACAATTAAAAAATCAACTGCACTTAAGCCAAGATTTGATTAAATGGCAGGAAAATTGGCAAGCTTGCGATCAGTTGCAAATGAATGGTTCTGTTTTAGAAAAAGAATCGTTAAACGAAATCTCTGAGGTTAATAGCACACTTACTAAACATGGACGCTACCTTGCTGCTGAAATTGAAAAAGAAAGCGGCATACCGACCTATTATTATTTATATCGTGTTGGTGGTCATTCTTTAGAATCGGAACAGCAACGCTGTTGCCCGCAATGTGGTGGAGATTGGGCATTAAACGCGCCACTATTTGATGTGATTTACTTTAAATGTGACCAATGTCGATTAGTCTCGAACGTGTCGTGGAATTTTTTATAAATTTAGGAAAACAAATGAACTATCAAGATAAAAGTCTTCAATCTTTAAAACTTGGTCAAGCAACAGAATATGCGGCAAATTATGACCGCACTTTGTTACAACCCGTGCCTCGTAAACTCAATCGTGATGGCTTAGGTATAACCGAACAACAGCCATTTACCGAAGGAGCCGATATCTGGACGGCCTATGAAATTTCTTGGTTAAATCCAAAAGGTTTGCCACAAGTAGCCGTTGCTGATGTGGAAATTGATTATCGCAGTGAAAATTTAATTGAATCAAAAAGCTTTAAACTCTATTTAAACAGCTTTAACCAAAGTAAATTTGCTGATTTTGCTAGCGTAGAACGCACTATGTGTGAAGACCTAAGCGCTTGTGCTCAAGGCGAGGTCAAAGTACGTTTACATCCATTATCCCACTATCAAGGACAACGTATTGATACGTTAACGGGCGATTGTATTGATGATCAAGATATCGAAATCCACAGCTACGAATTTGATGCAGAGATTTTGCAAAATTGTACGTCCGATAACTCGGTTGAAGAAACCTTAGTAAGCCACTTATTAAAATCCAATTGTCTTATCACCAGTCAGCCGGATTGGGGAACCGTACAAATTCATTATGTGGGCAAACAAATCGATCGCGAAAAACTTCTCCGCTACATTGTGTCTTTCCGTCAACATAATGAGTTTCACGAGCAGTGTGTTGAGCGTATTTTCTGTGATTTGATGCATTATGCCAAACCAGAAAAACTCACCATCTATGCGCGCTATACGCGCCGTGGTGGATTGGATATTAATCCATTCCGTTCTAACTTTGAGGAAATTCCGCAAAATTTACGCTTGGCAAGACAATAAATCACAAAACAAAAGTGCGGTGAAAATCAACCTCACTTTTATTTTATACATGTCGTAAATCATGAGCTTGTTGCAATAACTGACGACTCTCTTGTAAGAATTGATCGGAATATTCCCCAAACCATTCTCTCACTTGATGGAAAGCATCAATAAACCCTTGGCGATCGCCTTTTTCAAAAAATTGTAACGCTTCTTCATACGTTTGCTTCAAGCTTTCAATCACGTCTAAATTTTCTGGCTTATCCATAATAATATCGGCATAAAGTGCCGCATCTTGGGCAAATAGACGACCAATCATGGCTAATTCCAAACGATAAATCGGGGAAGATAGCGCCAATAAATTGCTTAAATTGACGGGCTGTTTAGAAAGATGCAGACCATTCGCAAAGGTGGAAAAGTGACGTAATGCTTGAATATACGTCATATTGTGGTCGTGCTCTGACGCATCAATTTGATAAATTTTAGCCCCCCAGATTTGAATTTGCTCTAGCAACCATTCATAACGTTCACTAAAACGCCCATCACAACGCACAACCACTTGTTTTGCCATGCTAGCAATATCAGGTCCAAACATTGGATGCAGCCCAACCACTGCCCCTTTATGCACGTCTAACATTTTAGCCAATGGTGCTCGTTTCACGGAGGTGAGATCCGCCAATAGCATATTTTCCGTTAAATAGGGTTTTAAACGTTCTATGGTTTCTAACGTGTGATCAATTGGCACGGAAACAATGACAACATCTGCATTCGTTAAAATGCGTTCTGCCACATCCCAATCATCTAGATCTAAAATAGAAATAGGATAACCAGAAGCGCGCAAATAGCGGGCAAGTAATTGCCCCATTTTTCCGTAACCGCCGACAATAACAATTTTGTTAATGGCTGGATTCAGAGTTTTAAAACCAAATTGATTTTCATTGGAGTAAGATTCTCGCATGAAACGACGCAGCACATCTTCGATGAGTTGTGGAGAGATTCCTGCTTTCGCCGCTTCTTCTCGGCGTGCTTGTAACATCGCTAATTCACGATCTGGTGCATAAATCGGTAAACCTTTTTCATGTTTTACTTCGCCGACTTGGGTTACCAGTTCGAGGCGTTTAGCAAAAAGTTGAATCAGTTCACGATCGAGCGCATCAATTTCCTGACGTAAATGGCTAAGAGCATCCATAATTCACCTGTAATATCTTATTTACATAGATTGCAATTAAAAGGTTACAGGTGAGATTACTGGAATTAAAACAGAAAGGCAAATGGTTAGAGAGATTGTGTAATCAAACGTTGCGGACGAATTACATTGTTATCATCGATAAGTGCCACGCCTAAAAAGATATTCTTGTCAGAAAACAACCGCACTTGACCACGCAATTTTGCTTCATTAGCAAATTTAACGCGCTGTCCAAAGCCTATACCTTTACTTTGCTCTGCGTTTAACTTTAATGCAGGTAATTTACTGACTGCTGTATCTATTGGTAAAAGATGTTGATCAAGATCACCTTGCTCCGCAAGCGCCTGCAAAGCATCCCATGTCATCATCTTTTCTGTTGGATAATCCGCAACAGCAGTTCGACGTAACACGGTCACATGAGCACCACAACCTAACACTTCACCTAAATCATCCACTAATGTACGGATATAGGTTCCTTTCGAACAATGCACTTCTAAGGTTAGAAAAGGTGCTTGATACTTGATAAAGTTTAGCTCAAAAATCGTGATAGGACGTGCTTCACGTTCTACGGTAATGCCTGCGCGAGCATACTCATACAACGGTTTCCCATTGTGCTTTAATGCAGAAAACATAGTTGGCACTTGTAAAATATCACCACGGAATTGTTCAAGTGCGGTCAAAATTTTTGATGTTTCTACATTGATAGGTCGCGTCTCGACCACTTGTCCTTCTGCATCTGAGGTATCCGTACGTTCACCTAATTTTGCTGTGACCACATAGCGTTTATCTGCATCTAACAAAAACTGTGAAAACTTTGTAGCCTCGCCTAAACAAATAGGCAGCATACCAGTTGCTAATGGATCAAGCGCACCGGTATGCCCTGCTTTATTCGCTTGGAATACGCGTTTCACTTTTTGCATAATGTCATTCGATGACATGCCTTGTGGCTTATCTAATAAAAATACACCATCAATATCACGCCCACGCTTGCGAGGTCTCGACATTAGTCATTTTCCTCAACGTGTTTTTTTTCGTCTTCACGTACTACGTTTGTTACTAAATTAGACATACGCATCCCTTCAACTAAGGATTGATCGTAGAAGAAACGAATTTCCGGCACAATGCGTAAGCGCATCGCTTTACCCACTAATGAACGGATATAAGGTGCTGCTTTTTCTAACCCTTTCATGCCTTGTGCGATCGCTACTTCATCATGATCAAACAAAAATGTGACAAACACTTTTGCATAAGCTAAATCGCTTGATACCTCCACATCTGACACGGTTACCATGCCAATACGGGGATCTTTTACTTCCCGTTGTAAAATGATGGCGATTTCTTTTTGTAATTCTTGTGCAACACGATCGCTGCGTTTAAATTCTCTTGCCATAATATTTCTCTTATTAAAAAGCGGTCAAAAATACGTTGAATTTTGACCGCTCTTTTTATCGATTAGATTGAACGTTTAACTTCAACGACTTCAAACACCTCGATTTGGTCGCCGACTTTCACGTCATTGTAGTTTTTAACGCCGATACCACATTCCATACCATTACGGACTTCAGAAACGTCATCTTTAAAGCGACGGAGAGATTCCAATTCACCTTCAAAAATTACCACGTTATCACGTAATACACGGATTGGGTTGTTGCGTTTTACTACACCTTCGGTCACCATACAACCTGCAATTGCACCAAATTTCGGATGTTTAAACACATCACGCACTTCAGCCAAGCCGATAATTTCTTGTTTGAATTCAGGTTGTAGCATACCACTCATCGCGGCTTTCACATCATTTAATAGTTCATAAATGATGGAGTAATAACGAAGGTCAATGTTTTCTGCTTCGATAATACGACGAGCAGAAGCATCCGCACGTACGTTGAAGCCGACCATAATCGCATTAGAAGCAGCTGCTAAGGTTGCATCAGTTTCAGAAATACCACCTACACCAGAACCGACAACTTTCACTTTCACTTCATCAGTAGAAAGGTCTTGTAACGATTGAATAATCGCTTCTACAGAACCTTGTACGTCCGCTTTCACAATGATGTTCAGTTCAGCCACATCACCTTCAGTCATATTGCTAAACATATTTTCAAGTTTCGCTTTTTGCTGACGAGCAAGTTTCACTTCACGGAACTTACCTTGACGGTGTAATGCTACTTCACGTGCTTTTTTCTCATCACGTACTACAGTTGCTTCATCACCCGCTGCTGGCACGCCTGAAAGACCTAACACCTCAACAGGAATAGATGGGCCGGCTTCATCGATTTCTTTACCGTTTTCATCGCGCATTGCACGAACACGACCATATTCAAAACCGCAAAGTACGATATCACCTTTACGTAAGGTACCAGATTGAACAAGAATGGTTGCAACCGGACCACGACCTTTATCAAGGTAAGATTCAATCACTACACCGCTTGCCATGCCGTCTTTTACAGCTGTTAATTCAAGTACTTCTGATTGAAGTAGGATGGCATCTAATAAGTCATCAACACCGGTACCTTTCTTCGCAGAAACAGGAACGAATTGCACATCACCACCGAATTTCTCAGAAATCACTTCGTGTTGAAGTAATTCTTGTTCTACTCGGTCTGGATTTGCTTCTGGTTTATCAATTTTGTTCACCGCAACCACTAAAGGCGCACCTGCTGCTTTCGCATGTTGAATCGCTTCAATAGTTTGAGGCATTACACCATCATCTGCCGCAACCACAAGAACTACGATATCCGTTGCTTTCGCACCACGTGCACGCATTGAGGTAAATGCGGCGTGTCCTGGTGTATCTAAGAAGGTGATCATTTTGCCGTCATCCATTTCTACGTGGTATGCACCGATGTGCTGAGTAATACCACCCGCCTCACCTGCTGCCACCTTCGCTTTACGAATATAGTCAAGTAATGAGGTTTTACCATGGTCAACGTGACCCATAATCGTTACAACTGGTGCTCGAGTCACTTTTTCTGCGTTAACATCACGGTCGCCTAATACTTCTTCTTCAAGTTCATTTTCATTGCGAAGAATCACTTTGTGACCTAATTCTTCAGCCACTAATTGTGCCGTTTCCTGGTCAAGCACTTGGTTAATGGTCACCATTTCGCCCATCTTCATCATTGCTTTGATGATTTCAGTCGCTTTGGTTGCCATTTTATTTGCTAATTCTGCAACGGTAATGGTTTCACCAATAACAACATCTTGTTTCACAACCTGAACAGGTTTTGTGAAGGCTTGTTGTAATGCTGCACCTTTCTTACCATTTTTACCTTTACCGAATTTACCGTCTTTTTGATTTTTACGGTTAGATTCGCGCTCATTTTTAGTGCCTTTGACGTCATCGCGTTCTTTTTTCGCTTTAGCCACTTTATTTTTGCCACGACCACGATTTTCTTTACGACGTTCTTCTTCGTCTTCTGCTTCTAAAGCATAACGAGAGCTTAAATTATAATCCGTGTAATCTTCTGATGAACTATCATTACTTGAAGAGTCAGACTCAGCATAACGTTTAGCTTCTTCAGCCGCTTTACGCGCTTGCTCTTCTGCTTTTTGGCGAGCAAGTTCTTCCGCTTTACGACGAAGTTCAGCCTCTTCCGCTTTACGTTTTTCTTTTTCTGGATCAACAGATTTAGGTTTATTTTCAACCGCACTTTGCGCTGGTTTCTCTGCCTTTTCTGCTTCAAGCTTAGCTTTTTCGGCTTTCGCTTTTTCAGCTACCGCTTTCTCAGCAGCTAAACGTGCTTTTTCTTCTGCCACTCTCTTCTCTGCTTCTTGCTGTGCTTTTAATTTTTCTGCTTCAGCGGCTTTTCGAGCGGCATCTGTTGGCACTGTACGTTTTTTACGAACTTCAACTTGTACCGCTTTTGCTTTGCCACCAGCAGTTGTGCTGCTTACGGTTGTTTTTGTTCTGCGTTGAATACTTAGTTTTTTCGGAGCATTCGCATCCGCATTTTTTACATCTTCAGTCATTATTAAACTCCTTACTCTTCGCTAAACCAGCAAATATTACGAGCAGCCATAATGAAATCAGCGGCCTGCTCTGCGGTTAATTCTTCAATATCAGCTAAATCATCTACACCTTGCTCTGCAAGTTCTTCAAGTGTAGTAATTTGTTTTTCAGCTAATTTAAAAGCAATATGACGGTTCATGCCTTCAAGATTTAATAAACGATCTTCGATATTCGCTTTTTTCAAGGCTTCTTCTTCTGCTGCAGCGGCTGCAGTAATAGCATCTTTTGCACGACCTTGTAACTCTTCGATAAGATCTTCATCTTCTAAACCATCAATTGCAGTCAGTTCGCTCACAGGAACATAAGCCACTTCTTCTAATGAAGTAAAACCTTCATCCACTAAGATTTGAGCAAACTCTTCATCAAGACCTAATTTATCCATAAATAAATTCAATACTTTAATATCTTCCGCTTGATGTTTTTCATTTAACTGTTCAGTGGTCATTACGTTTAATGTCCAACCGGTTAATTGTGTTGCTAAACGTACATTTTGACCGTTGCGACCAATTGCTTGTGCTAGGTTATCAGCATTAACTGCGATATCCATTGAGTGGTTATCTTCATCCACAATGATTGACGTCACATCAGCTGGTGCCATTGCATTGATCACATATTGTGCCGGATTGTCATCCCAAAGTACGATATCCACACGTTCACCACCTAACTCATTGGTAATTGCTTGAACGCGTGCACCACGCATACCCACACATGCACCAACTGGGTCGATACGTT
>JAHZCF010000020.1 GCA_019423005.1 Haemophilus sp. | reverse complement strand
CTCTCGCTCTACGACGTGGCGATACTTTTTTTACAGGTTCTTTTTTCTCTGTCATTGGAATTATGCCGCATCAATTTGTTGTAAAAGGTTCACCATTTCAAGTGCAGTTAATGCTGCTTCTGCGCCTTTATTACCTGCTTTAGTACCTGCACGCTCGATAGCTTGTTCAATGTTTTCAGTCGTTAAAACACCGAATGCCACAGGGATTTCAGCTTGCATTGCTACTTGGCCTAAACCGCTGCTTGCTTCACCCGCTACATATTCAAAGTGAGCTGTACCGCCACGGATTACTGTACCCAATGCTACAATCGCATCAAATTTTTTGCTTTCAGCTAAACGACGTGCTACTAATGGAAGTTCATACGCACCTGGTGCACGAACGATTGTGATATTCTCATCTTTCACTTGGCCGATACGTTTTAATGCATCTACCGCACCTTCTAATAAACTTTCATTAATAAAACTGTTAAAACGAGCAATCACCACTGCGATTTTAGCATTTGGCGCCGCTACCGCACCTTCTAAAACTTTCATATTTTTTCCTAATCTGAATGAACAATAAATTTGACGGTGGATTTTAGCATAAAAAGAAACCCTGTGGAAATAATCCGACAGGGTTTTCTATGAGTGGAAAAGAACTTACTTCTCGAGTTTTAACGGTTCAATTTTCCAGATATTTTTCGCATATTCAAGAATTGTACGGTCTGATGAGAAGAAGCCCATGTTCACCATATTTTGAATGGTACTTGCTATCCATACGTCACGATCTTTATATTTTTTATCTACTGCTTTTTGCGCTTCCACATAACTGCGGAAATCAGCAAAAGATTGATAATAATCGTGGTATTGTAAACCTTGAATTAGAGAGTGATAACGGTTCGGTTCTTCCGGCGAGAAATCACCACGGATAATTTGGTCAATAACTTCACGTAGTTGCTCGTCATTTTGATAATAATCAAACGGACGATAACCTTCGCGACGTAATGCTTCAACCTGTTCAACCGTATTACCAAAGATAAAGATATGATCCTTACCAACGTTATCTAAAATCTCAACGTTCGCACCATCAAGTGTACCCAATGTTAACGCACCATTTAAGGCAAATTTCATGTTACTGGTACCTGATGCTTCTGTTCCTGCAAGAGAGATTTGCTCAGAAATATCTGCTGCTGGAATGATTAATTGTGCAAGACTTACGCTGTAGTTCGGGATAAATACGACTTTTAAACGACCTTTTAAGCGCTCATCGTTATTGATGACATTCGCTACATCGTTAATTAAACGAATGGTTTGTTTTGCCGCATAGTAAGCCGAAGCCGCTTTACCCGCTAAAATAAATACGCGAGGCTGCCAATCTTTTTCTGGGTGAGCCAACATTTCGTTGTAACGAGCAATAATGTGTAACACATTAAGCATTTGACGTTTGTATTCGTGAATACGTTTTACTTGTACGTCAAATAATGCGTGTGGATCTAAATCGATGTTAAGTGTTTTCTTCACATATTGTGCTAATTTCACTTTGTTATCGTATTTGATATCTGCGACAGCACGCTTAAATTCACCTTTATCTGCAAACGCTTTAAGTTTTTCAATTTGGCTTAAATCGCAACGCCATTCAGAACCAATGTATTGATCAAATAAAGCCGCTAATTTCGGGTTCGCTACTGCAAGCCAACGACGCGGTGTCACACCGTTTGTTACGTTGGTAAAACGTTCTGGATAGATACGCGCAAAATCAGCAAAGGTTGATGTCATCATAAGATCTGAATGAATTGCCGCAACACCGTTCACTTTATGTGAACCGACAACAGACAACCATCCCATGCGCACTTTACGTTGATATCCTTCTTCGATAAGTGAAACGCGACGGATAAAGTCCATATCAGTTGTGACATACGTTTTCACATATTCAAGGAAATGATCATTAATTTCAAAAATCATTTGTAGGTGACGAGGTAAGATTTTTGCCATCATTTCTACCGGCCAGGTTTCTAATGCTTCTGACATTAAAGTATGGCAAGTATAAGAGAAGATACGACGAGTCACATCCCAAGCGTTTTGCCATGAGTAACCGTGTAAATCGATTAAAATACGCATCAACTCAGGGATGGCTAATGCTGGATGGGTATCATTCAAGTGAATCGCGACTTTATCAGCAAGATTATCCAATGTACCATGGGTTCTTAAATGACGACGGAGAATATCTTGCAAAGATGCAGATACCAAGAAGTACTCTTGACGTAAACGTAATTCACGACCATTCCAGGTAGAATCATCCGGATAAAGTACGCGCGAAAGGTTTTGGTTAGCTGAACGCGTTGCCACCGCCGCTAAGTGATCACCACGGTTAAACTCGGCTAAATCAAACACCTCACCACCATGAGCAGACCATAAACGTAAGGTTGATGCCGAGTCATTTTTATAACCAGGGATCATTTGGTCGTATGCAAGTGCGGTCACTTTTTCAGCTGGATTCCAAATACATTTTTTATCTTCAAAATAAATATGACCACCAAAATCAATACTGAAACGTTTTGATGGACGCATAAATTCCCAAGGGGCACCTTTTTCCAGCCAATCATCCGGGCGTTCAACTTGTTGACCATTTTCAATTTTTTGACGGAACATACCGTATTCATAACGAATACCATAACCCATCGCTGGAATTGCTAATGTTGCCAGTGAGTCCATAAAGCAAGCAGCAAGGCGACCTAAACCACCGTTACCTAAACCTGGATCCACTTCTTTTTCAATAATCTCTTCCAAATCAACATTTAATTCAGCCAGAGCTTTTTCTGCCACATCATAAACGCCTTCTGCGATCATCGCATTAGAAAGTGTACGGCCAATTAAGAATTCCATAGAAAGGTAATAAACACGACGCGTTTCTTCTGCACGAGATTGACGAGCGGTGGTAATCCAGCCTTCAGTTACTAAATCACGCACTGCATGAAGTGTCGCATTTAGCCAGTCGCGTTGACTCGCCTCTTTTGGTGAACGACCAATTAAAAAAATTAATTTATAAACAATTGCTTTTTTCACGCCTTCAACATCAAGACTTGGTCGATTGTAGAGAAATGGCGAATCAAAATTGTCCATGATCATAGAAAGTAAAACCTCAATAAAAAAATCGCGCAAATTTTAAGCTTTTTTACGAAAAAAACAACAAAAATCCCCCTTCAAAGGCGATTATTTTGAAGAGGGAGTCAATCCATTGAATTATGAATTTAAAATGCCTAAATAGAGCTGCTCATATTGAGTGGCCGCATTTTCCCAACTAAAGTCCTGCGCCATGGCATTATTACGCACCATCGCCCAAACACGTTGTTTTTGCCACAAAGCAAAGGCATGCTGGATAGCACTTCGTAAATCATCTGCTTCGGCTTTCTGGAATACAAAGCCCGTTGCGGTGCGCGCTTTAATGGTTTCGCTTGTACTGTTGGTCACTGTATCAGCTAATCCTCCCGTCGCACGAACAAGCGGCAATGTACCATATTGCAACCCATATAATTGAGTTAATCCACAAGGTTCAAAACGGCTTGGAACTAAAATCACATCACCACCGGCAACCATTAAATGTGAAAGCGCTTCATCATAACCAATTTTTACTGCGATATTTTCTGGATAACGTTGTGCTAATTGGCAAATCCCCTCTTCCAAATGTTTTGCACCTGAACCGAGAATCGCTAATTGACCACCTTGTTTCACAATTTCATCCGCTGTCGCAATCAGTAAATCCACGCCTTTCTGTTCTGTTAAGCGAGTCACCATCACAAATAAGAGTGCATCTGGCTGTTGTGGTAAATTGAAATAAGCTTGTAAATCGGCTTTATTTTTCTTCTTACCTGCGATAGATTTCAATTTGTAGTGATGCTGAATATACGCATCACAACTTGGATGCCAAATTTTTTGATCTACGCCATTTAAAATTCCCACCAACTTACCTGACTCACATAAGCCCCTTAGTAAGCCTTGCAAGCCATAAGCAAAGTCCGGTGTGGTAATTTCTTTCGCGTAAGTAGGACTCACTGCTGTTACCATATCAGAATAATAGAGACCAGCTTTCAAATAGGAAATTTGACCAAATAACTCTAAACCATCAACATGGAACATCCCTTCTGGCAATCCAATTTCATGTAAATGGCGATGAGCAAATTGTCCTTGATAAGCCAGATTATGAATCGTAAATACCGATTTTGCTGGACGACCTTTATTGAAGAGATAAGCTGCGGCTAAGCCCGCATGCCAATCATGGGCGTGAACCACTTCAGCTCGCCACCAACTATCTAAGCCTGTCGCAAGCTCTGCCCCCACCCAGCCTAATAACGCAAAACGCTTATAGTTATCGGCATAATCATTGTAATCTGTATCATGATAAGGATTTCCTTCTCGCCAATAGAGATGTGGCGCATCAATCAGATAAATCCCTACGCCATTGTATTCACCATAACGTAACACAATGTGACCAGCAAAATTATCAAATTCTGTCACGACATGCGTGTTCTCAATACCCGCAGAAATTTTTGGATAAGCAGGCAATAAAATACGCGTATCAATACCAATTTCTTTTTGTGCAAAAGGTAACGCCCCTAAAACATCGGCAAGTCCACCGGTTTTAAGTAAGGGATACAGCTCCGAGCAAACATGTAAAACTCTCATAATTTTCCTTTTATACTTAAAATTGTGCTGTCATTGATAACAGCACAATCTTTTTAGTTCACTTAAAATACCGTCAAAATTGACCGCACTTTAATCCAAATGTTCTTCATTAGTAACTTCTTCGCCTTGCAATTTTTTCAACATGGCTGATGTAACAAGTACAACCTTACCAGTAGAACTCACGCGGAAACGTTTACTATCTAGGGCTTTATCCACACCGATTTCCATACCATCTGGAATAATGCAATGGCGATCAATAATACAGTCTTTCAATGTACAATTTTTACCAATTTGTACTTGTGGTAACACAACACAGTGATCAACAGAAGAGTCTTCATCAATTTTGATTCTATCAAACAACACAGAATTACTAATAGATGCATCTGTAATCACACAGCCACCACCGACAAGCGAGTTATCCACCGGTTTGACATTCGCTTTTTTATAGAAGAATTTAGATGGATAAGCCTGTACTGGATTACCACGAATTGGCCAGCTTTGATCGTAAATATCTAATTGTGGATTTTCTGAAACCAAATCGATATTAGATTGCCAGAAGCTATCAAGCGTACCCACATCACGCCAGTAAATTTCACCTTCAGTATTTCGGCCCATACAAGAACGGCTGAATGGATGCGCATAAAGCACGCCTTCTTCCAAGCATTTTGGCAAGACATCTTTACCAAAGTCATGAGATGTGCAAGGTGTATTCACTTCTCTATCAAGCATTTTATAGAGATACTCTGCATCAAAGACATAAATCCCCATTGATGCTAATGAAATGTCTGGTTTACCAACCATCGCTGGTGGATCTTTTGGTTTCTCAACAAAGGCTTTAACTTTAAGATTTTCATTTACTGCCATCACACCAAATTCACTCGCTTCAGAACGTGGTACTTCAATACAACCTACTGTACATTTTGCTCCACTTCTCACGTGATCCATCAACATGACACTGTAATCTTGTTTATAAATATGGTCACCTGCAAGAATCAAAATGTATTTTGGACGATAGTGATTACGGATAATCGCCATATTTTGATATACCGCATCCGCTGTACCACGGTACCATGTAGAATCATCAATTTGTTGACGAGCAGGTAGCATATCAACGAATTCACCACGCTCTTGTGGTAAGAATGACCAACCTGTTTGTAAATGGCGTAATAAAGAGTGAGCGGCATACT
>JAHZCF010000002.1 GCA_019423005.1 Haemophilus sp. | reverse complement strand
TATTTGCTGTTTGGACACTTTGCCAACTTCCATTTTTATTATTATTTCCGAATGTAGCCTCTGCATTATTATTTGCCGCCACTGCCAATGTTGCGTTTTATTTATTTAATGAACAAAACACCTATAACTCAATGTGTTATGCCGTGCTGATTAATACTGGATTACTTGTGATATCGGAATTATTCAGTAAAGCTTTTCATGACCAACATTGGCGCATTTTACCCAAAGTATTTCTAGTACTGACTTTTGCCAGTTTATTCGGTTTAATAGTAATTTATGATGTGTACTTTTATGCTTATGCTTGGGGTGAGCTTGGTCGTTCATCACTCAGTTCTTTGCTAATTGCTATTCCTGCCTTAATCGCACTTTATGTGTATCACAAATATCGCTTTGATTTTATTAATTTAATTATTTCAGTCATAGCCTTACTTGGCGCTTATTGCTTTTTGGCATCTCTTTTGATTCGTGGTGTAGAAGAGGGGGTGGTTTTAGGATTGATTGGCTTTATTTTCACAGTCATGGCAATCAAGTGGTTAGTGAAACGCTATAAACAAGAATATCCAAATAATAAGAAATCCCATTGGGCGATTTCAATACTATGGATGATAGCTTTATTGATAGCTTTCGTGACTATAGGTGTTTGGCTATTTTTATTTTTAGGTTTAGATGAGTCTAGTGCATTCATCGTTGGTATTCTTTTATTTAGTATAGCTTGGTTGATTACTTTAAATAAAAATGAATACACTACAATTTTAGCAGGTTTATTTTTTCTAATCGCAAACAGTTTTTTAGGATTCTATTTGCTTGTTAAATTTGATGATTTTTTTCTTTTATTAGGATCTGAATTTAGCGAGGATTCAAATTTCGGTATCTTTATTTCCACACTGATTTTTTCAGTCATTATTATTGTTAGCTACAAATTGATGCCGAATTCTTTAGTGAGGATTCTACTGGTTACCCAGCTTCTCGTTTTTTGGCAAATTTCCTATAATCTATATTTCCATAATTACAGCTTGAATAACGCATGGTTTAACACATGGTTTAATAACAGATGGTTTAATAAAATCCAGCTCTTGAGTTCGATTGTACTCTTTTATTGGGTCATGCGACCTAATCAATCAGCGCGAATTCATTTAAAGCCTATTGCTTGGGGAACTGTGTTATTCTCTCTATGGATCTCTGTGCCGTCGTATATGGTGCTTCCTTGGGTAGATTATGGTCTGATTGATACAGATATTTCAAGTGATGTCATGTCAGCAGACACGATGAGTTTTGATAATGTGTTGCAAGTTTTAAGTGGGCAATTTTGGTCACACTTCCAGTTTGATGTTAGTCATATCTTGTATTTACTTGTCTGTGCATTGCCATTAATTGTCTATGCACTAATGAATAAGCATAGTGAATCCAAACACACAGAAGCAGTGTTAATTTTATTAGTATTAACCTTGTTTGCATTAGGCTTTGTTGGGATACCCGTCATTTTATATTTAACTGCGTTATTATTGCTTGTTTATTGGACGGATAACCGTGCGTTCTTCGGTCTTTTGGTATTTGCCTTTGTTGTTTATTTAGGTGGGTTCTATTACCAATTGAGCATCCCATTACTCTATAAAGGGGGATTGCTAGTAAGCTTTGCCGTTATTTTTGCGATTGTTACTTTATTCTTGCATGCACGTTATAAAGCGCCTTCACAAAGTGCGGTCGAAAACCATTCTGTTTTTAAAGCACCGATTTGGCTTGTTGGCGTCTTTGTGATTGCATTATTGGGGGCGGTGAACTATAAAGTGCAGCAATTTGAAGATGTGCTGGCTACCGGTAAGCCTATTGTTTTAAAAATCGCCCCTGTGGATCCTCGTTCATTGATGCAAGGCGATTATATGATATTGAATTACGCTATTTTATCTGAGTTTCAGCAAAGTCAGGTTTTACCTGAATCAAATGAATCCCTTGAAAGCAATGAATCTATTGATACTCTTGAATCTAATGAAACCACTGAAACCACAGGTATAGATGAATCAAGTCCTTCGGGAAACAAAGCTTATATCCTTGTTCATCTTGATAAAAATCATGTTGCGACATTTTGTGAGGCGCAATCAGAAATACCAACAGATTTTAAACATTGCACACCAAATGTTTATTTGCCAATTCGTTATAATGGTAGTTGGCTTCCTAAATTACCAAGCCAAGATTATTTCTTTGCAGAAGGAAAAGGTGAATATTATGCACAAGCAGAATATGCAGAATATCGCTTTAAAGACGGTATTTTGTTGCTAGCTCGTTTATTAGATAAGGATTTAAAAGGGCTATAAAGCATTGGTGACAAATAAGGGCGTATTTGATACGCCCTTATTTTTTAGATTATTGATTGGGTTATGATTATTTTACCGCGATCATCGAGCCAAAATTAAAACATTGGAACCATAATTCGACGTGTGAAAATCCGATGTTTTTTAACCGCTCTTTGTGGATGTTAATCGAGTCAGTACGCATTACATTTTCAAGTGCGGTGCGTTTTTGGCTCACTTCAAGCTCACTGTAACCGTTAGCACGTTTAAATTGGTGGTGGAGATCAATAAGCAACTCATTCACTTTTCCATCTTCAAAACGGAATTTTTCAGAGAGCACTAATACACCATTTGGGTTTAAACCTTGGTAGATTTTGGTGAGCAAGGCTACACGATCTTCCGGTGGTAAAAATTGTAATGTGAAGTTGAGCACTACCATTGAGGCGTTCTTAATTTCAATTTGACGAATATCATCGCAAAGAATTTCTACGGGTACATCACTATGATAAGCCGCAACGTGCTGACGGCAGCGTTCCACCATTGGCAAAGAATTATCGACACCGATAATTTTCACATTCGGTTGTTTAATATTACGTCGCATAGAAAGAGCTGCTGCACCGCGTGAACAGCCTAAATCATAGACTTGGCTGTCAGCCGTCACAAAACGTTCAGCCAACATACCAATCGCGGTGATAATGTTGGAGTAGCCCGGAATCGAGCGTTGAATCATATCGGGGAAAACTTCCGCCACGCTTTCATCAAAAGTAAAATCGCCCAGTTTTTCAATCGGGGCGGCAAAAATTGTATCTTTCATCATTCTTGAGTTCTATTGTTGTCTTGAAAGAGCATTTAGTTAGATAAAATGCAAAAAACTGCGGTCATTTTAGTGAAAGTTTTTAAAGGATCAAATAAATTTCGCTTTTCAATTTAAAAGGCATGTCTTTTTCCGTATAATCAACGTGTTAATTATCCATTTTTAGAAAAATGAAAGGAATATAGAAATGATGCGTACACATTATTGCGGTGCATTAAACCGCAACCATATTGGACAAGAAGTAACATTAAGCGGTTGGGTTCACCGTCGTCGCGATTTAGGTGGTTTAATTTTTATTGATATGCGTGATCGTGATGGTGTCGTACAAGTTTGTTTTGACCCGAAATATCAAGAAGCGTTAACTGCAGCTTCAGGCTTACGTAATGAATTTTGTATTCAAATTAAAGGTGAAGTGATCGCGCGTCCAGACAATCAAATTAATAAAAATATGGCGACAGGCGAAGTGGAAGTGTTAGCGAAAGAATTACGCATCTACAACGCTTCTGACGTTTTACCATTAGACTTCAACCAAAATAACACCGAAGAACAACGTTTAAAATACCGTTATTTAGATTTACGTCGTCCAGAAATGGCACAACGTTTGAAAACTCGTGCAAAAATCACCAGTTTTGTGCGTCGTTTTATGGATGACAATGGTTTCCTTGATATTGAAACCCCAATGCTTACCAAAGCAACGCCAGAAGGTGCGCGTGACTATTTAGTGCCAAGCCGTGTACATAAAGGCAAATTCTATGCATTGCCACAATCACCACAGCTTTTCAAACAGCTTTTAATGATGTCTGGTTTTGATCGTTATTATCAAATCGTGAAATGTTTCCGTGATGAAGATTTACGTGCAGATCGTCAGCCTGAATTTACTCAAATCGATGTGGAAACCTCTTTCTTAACTGCACCAGAAGTACGTGAGATCATGGAACGCATGGTACATGGTTTATGGCAAAATATCATTGGTGTGGATTTAGGTAAATTCCCGCAAATGACTTGGCAAGAAGCAATGACTCGTTTTGGTTCAGATAAACCAGATTTGCGTAACCCACTTGAACTAGTTGATGTAGCGGATATCGTTAAAGATGTTGAATTTAAAGTATTTAATGAGCCTGCAAACAATCCAAACGGTCGTGTGGCAGTCATTCGTGTACCAAATGGTACTGAAATCACGCGTAAACAAATTGATGAATATACACAATTTGTTGGCATTTACGGTGCAAAAGGTTTAGCTTGGGCGAAAGTAAACGATATCAATGCTGGCCTTGAAGGCGTACAAAGCCCGATTGCGAAATTCTTAAATGAAGATGTATGGAAAGCGTTAGCTGAACGTGTGAAAGCTCAAACTGGCGATATCTTATTCTTCGGCGCAGACAAATGGCAAACTACCACTGATGCAATGGGTGCGTTACGTTTGAAATTAGGTCGTGATCTTGGCTTAACTCGTTTAGACGAATGGCAACCACTTTGGGTAATTGATTTCCCAATGTTTGAACGTGACGATGAAGGTAATCTTGCAGCAATGCATCACCCATTCACTTCACCAAAAGATTTTACGCCAGAACAATTAGAAGCGAATCCAACCGATGCGGTAGCAAATGCTTACGATATGGTGATCAATGGCTATGAAGTAGGTGGTGGTTCTGTTCGTATTTTCGATCCGAAAATGCAACAAACCGTATTCCGCATTCTTGGTATCAATGAACAAGAACAACGTGAAAAATTTGGTTTCTTATTAGATGCATTAAAATTTGGTACACCGCCACATGCAGGTTTAGCATTTGGTTTAGACCGTTTAACCATGCTTTTAACAGGCACTGAAAATATCCGTGATGTGATTGCATTCCCGAAAACAACAGCAGCAGCTTGTTTAATGACAGAGGCGCCAAGTTTTGCGAATCCGCAGGCGCTAGCTGAGTTGTCTATTTCTGTAGTGAAGGCGGAGAAAGAATAAATATTACACAATTTTATTTGGTTATGTTTATATGAAACTGGTTGATGCGTTAAGAATAGCTAATTCAGATATTAAGGCTCAATTTGAGAGGAGTTCTTTATTCACTCATTCAGGGGAAAAAGGGCAAGTAAGAGAAGAAATTATTTCTAATTTATTGCGTCCTTTTCTTCCTGAATGTTTTGGGTTGGGAACTGGTCAAGTCTTTGATTTAAATGACAATATGAGCAAACAAATTGATATCGTTGTATATGACGCAATTCATTCAAATGTTTTATTAAAAAATCATAAGAGTAGTTTATTCCCGTGTGAATCAATTTATGGCTTAATTGAAATTAAATCTAACTTGTCTACTGATGAATTATTAAAAAGCTTGGACAATATAGCTTCAATTAAGAAACTTCAAAGAAGAGATTCAACAATGTTAGACATTACTCCTATTGTAGAATTAGGCATAGGTGAGGGGCTAACAGCATCAACCGAAAAATGTAATGATTATATAGGCATTATTTTTGGGTTTGATGGATTGGAAAAAGAAACTCTTTTAGAAAAATTAAATGATCAGATAGGCCAAAGAGATAAAAGTTTATTGCCTGACTTTGTTTTCTGTTATGAAAAAAAATACATGGTTTTGAAAACAAACGAAAATCTGAAACCTGCTGGATTAAAAGGGGCGTTCGAACAATACTCAGCTATTGATTGTGGGAATGATGTACTTACTATAATGTTTTTGATATTAAACATATATTTAAATCAATTAAGGCTGAAAGCTCCTAATTATGGAGAATATTTGATTAAAGTATTAAAGGAAGTAGAACAATCATAGCCCTTTTTTGTTGCTGTTTATGTATTATTCTAGTGATAACGATTCTTGCTAATTGATGAAGTACTGATACTGATTGAAAAAAATACTATTTTTGACCGCACTTTCTTTTTGTTGAAAAAATTTTATTCACTTAAAGACATCCGTTTTTTGGTATGAATACTGGGAAAATTTATTTGTTTTAGAGTTATATTCTGAAATTTAAAAATAATTAGATTTTTATTTTTAATTGGTTCTTTTAAGTGGATTTTATTTACTTTACTCAAGGATAAAATTCTATTATAAATAAGACCTTTTTCGATTTATGATTAATTTATAAGAGAACATTTTATGAGTGAAGTTTCAACTCCAGTAGAAAAATCAACATGGGCGAGTAAATTCTCTGCTTTAGGTCCTGGAATCGTGATGGCATCTGCAGCTGTTGGCGGTTCGCATATTATTGCATCCACCCAAGCTGGTGCGATCTATGGTTGGGAATTAGTGAGTATTGTTATTCTTGCTAACTTATTTAAATATCCTTTCTTCCGTTTCGGTGTTCAATATACTCTAGATACCGGTAATACCTTGTTAGAAGGTTACCGTCAAAAAGGGAAATTCTATCTTTGGTTATTCTTAGCTTTAAACATTTTTGCGACAGTGATTAATACTGCGGCAGTAGGGTTATTAACAGCAGCAATTTTAACGTTCATTACGCCAATCCCACTACCGATGCCAGTATTGAGTTCATTAGTGATTCTTGTAACAACCGGCATTTTATTGTTAGGGAAATACCGTTTATTAGATAGTTTATCGAAAATCATCATGATTGCTTTAACGGTAACAACCGTGAGCGCTGTCGTGATTGCTTTTATGCGTAATGGTATCCATGGCGTAGCCACACCTGATTTTGTAGCGCCTTCTCCATGGGAATTAAGTAAATTAGCGTTTTTAGTGGCCTTAATGGGCTGGATGCCTGCACCAATTGAAATTTCTGCTGTTAACTCTATGTGGGTGGTGGCAAAACGTCGTCTAACGAAAGTATCTTATGAAGATGGTTTATTTGACTTCAACGTGGGTTATATCGGTACAGCAATTTTAGCTGTCGTATTTTTAGCGCTTGGTGCATTGGTGCAATATGGTTCTCCTGAAACCGTCGAGATGGTTGGCGGAAAATATATCGCACAACTTATCAATATGTATGCAAGTACTATCGGTGAATGGTCTCGCTTATTAATTGCAGTCATTGCGTTCATGTGTATGTTTGGTACAACAATTACAGTAATTGATGGTTATTCTCGTACTAATGTTGAATCTTTGCGTATCTTATTCGGTAAACAAGAAAGCTCTGTGAGAATTCTTAATATCGGTATGATTTTTGCGGCGTTATCTGGTTTAGCGATTATTTTCTACTTTAATAATGCAGTAGGCCCAATGCTGAAATTCGCGATGATTGCTTCATTTGTTTCTGCACCAATCTTTGCTTGGTTGAATTTATCTCTGACTAAGCATGCGAAGCACAGTGTAAAAGGCGGATTATTGTGGTTATCCCTTATCGGTTTATTCTACTTAACAGCCTTTGCTGGATTATTTATCGCTCAACAAGCTGGCTGGTTAAACTAAAATAATTGAGATAATTACCGCACTTTAGTTTTAAAGTGCGGTAATTTTTTTGAAAGTTTTTAGTAGA
>JAHZCF010000019.1 GCA_019423005.1 Haemophilus sp. | reverse complement strand
CAAAGGCTAAAAAGATACCGGATAATACGGCATACATGATCGCTTTACGGCTTTTAGGAAAACGTTGTCTTTTTAATTTCATTACAAACCAGAAAATAAAAGAAGCAATCAATAAACGCCAAAATGCAATGGCATAACCACCCACTGGCACAAATTTCACAATCAGGCTTCCTAAACCGAATAGCACACACCCCACCACTAACATCGGAGCGGCGTAAGATTTGATTTTATCCATTAAATAAACATCCCCCAGACTGGCAAACTCGCCGCCATAAAAAACAAAATGAGTAGGCTATTATAGCTGAGCTTCCATTTCTTTACACTGTGTAAGAGCAATACACCCGCTATCACTAAGTGAAGCAGAAAATAAATGCCGTATGCGAAAACGTTCGAAAAAACGACCGCACTTGTGCCTTGATAAATAATAAAAATCAGTACTGCCAATGCATTAATCGCAAGCAGTAAAATCATCAATAACGGCAGTAACGCAATGAAACCTTGCAGACGATTACGAGAAACGGACAAACATAAATTCGCTAACAATACACCCATTAAAGCTTGTGCTAGTGGGTTATATTGCATGAAATTCGGTGTTGGATTGCCGAAGAAAATCATCAAATAGGCAATGACACCAAATCCACTCACCAAAGATGCCATTAAGAGAAAACCACGGCGAGCGACTTCATCTTTAGGTTGTTTCCATACTGCATATACGGCAGATAACCCGCATAAACTGACAATATCAGTCATCACGTAATGATGTGGTGAGGCCAAGCTCATCCCTAGCCAAATGAACCAATAAAGTGCAAAACAGACATTTGCTTTAATTAAACGTCCACGCTGCCCTGGGCAAATTTCGCCTTTAATAAAGGCAACTAAACAAAGCAATTGGGCAATCAGCACGCCAAAGGCTAAATGAGGAATCAATTTTTCAGCAAGTTGCAAAGATTCTATAAAAAAATCGACCATTAATAGCAACCCAATTGGCAATATCGCAAGAAATGCGGCCAAGGGTTTGGATTGTTCTTCTGACATAAAATTCTCGATTAGAAAAAGAAGACGTCATTATGCCAAAATTTATGGCTTTTTTTAATGGCTTTCGTGCATTTTGGCTCATTCCCTTTTAAAATAAGCAAAATTATAACCGCACTTTAGGAACCACAAAAAAATGCTATTAAGCGTACTTTATATTATTGGAATTACCGCCGAAGGAATTACCGGCGCATTAGCCGCTGGACGAGAAAAAATGGATATTTTCGGGGTAATTATTATCGCCTGCGTAACGGCGATTGGCGGTGGTACAGTACGCGATGTATTACTAGGTCACTACCCTGTTGGCTGGGTTAAACATCCTGAATATTTCATTATGGTGGCTGGCGCGGCTGTATTAACAGTTTTTATTGCGCCCTTCATCAAACATTTTATGCGCTACTTTCGCACAATTTTCTTGGTGTTAGATGCCTTAGGATTAATCGTGTATTCCATTATCGGTGCGCAAATTGCCATTGATATGGGTTATGGCTTTACCGTGACATCCATTGCGGCAACGGTGACAGGGGCATTTGGTGGTGTATTACGTGATTTACTTTGTAACCGCATTCCCCTTGTGTTCCAAAAGGAACTTTACGCCAGCGTGTCATTCTTCTCTGCCGCTATGTATATGGCATTACAACACATTCAAGTTGAACACACACTTTCAATTTTACTCACGTTATTCAGTGGTTTTGCATTGCGCTTACTTGCAGTTCGATTTGGTTGGGGATTGCCTGTTTTCGATTTCCAAGAGCAAGAAGATGAAACAAATGATAAATTACCGAAGAAAACAAAATAATTAAAAGGAATAATTATGTTAGAACAAATGGGCAAACAGGCCAAAGATGCAGCCTTTATTTTAGCGCAGTTAAACACCACTGAAAAAAATCATGCGCTCAGCATTATTGCAGATCAATTAGAACAACAAGCGGAGCGTATTCTTGCCGCAAACCAAAAAGATATTGAAATCGCGAAACAAAACGGCTTATCTGAAGCCTTAATTGACCGCCTCTTATTAACCGAAGATCGCCTAAAAGGCATTGCAAATGATGTACGCCATGTGATTTCTCTCGCAGATCCAGTGGGGAAAATCATTGATGGGGGCTCCTTAGATAGCGGATTAAAAATCGAACGCGTTCGTACTCCGCTTGGTGTAATTGGAACCATTTACGAAGCACGTCCCAATGTCACCATTGATGTGGCAAGCCTTTGCTTAAAAACCGGTAATGCCGTGATTTTACGTGGTGGAAAAGAAACACAACATTCCAACCAAATTTTAGTGGAAGTGGTACAAAATGCCCTTGAACAAGCGGGATTACCACGCCATGCAGTCCAAGCCATTACCGATCCGAATCGTGAGCTTGTAATGCAACTACTTAAATTGGATCGCTATGTAGATATGATTATTCCTCGTGGCGGAGCTGGTTTACATGAGCTTTGTACACAACATTCAACCATTCCAGTGATTGTCGGTGGTGTGGGTGTTTGTCATCTTTTTGTGGAAGAAAGTGCTGACCAAGAAAAAGCCCTTGCGGTGATTGCGAATGCAAAATGCCAACGTCCAAGCACATGTAATACGTTGGAAACGCTTTTAGTTCAACGCTCGATTGCAGAAACCTTCCTACCAAAACTCGCGAAATATTTAGCCGAGAAAAAAGTAAAATTCCATGCAAAATCGACCGCACTTTCGATTCTTCAAGCTACAAATGTCGATGTGCAAGAAGTGACTGAACAAGCATTACGCCAAGAATGGGGCTCATTGGATCTCAATGTTGTGGTGGTTGAAGATATGGATGCTGCGATTGCTCACATCCGTGAATATGGCACACAACATTCTGAAAGTATCTTGACGGAAAATCAACGACTAGCCACACAATTTATCAATCAAGTGGATGCGGCAGCCGTGTATGTTAATGCAAGTACTCGATTTACCGATGGCGGACAATTTGGTTTAGGTGCAGAAGTGGCGGTAAGTACTCAAAAACTTCATGCTCGTGGCCCAATGGGATTAGAAGCCTTAACCAGTTATAAATGGGTTTGTGTCGGCGATTACACTTCTCGTAAATAGTCTGTTCCATCCATAAAAAACCGCACCTTGAAAGCATGAAAGTGCGGTTATTTTTTATCTCGTTTTTAGTGTTTACCAAATAATTTCATTGCGGGTAATACAATCGCACAAGCAATCGCGCCTACGATCACACCCACGACTAACGTCGCTACATTACCTAATAAGCCATCGGCTAATTGATAATCAGCGAGCAAATGATGAATGAAATCCACATTATGTACGAAAATACCGCCACCGACTAAAAACATCGCAAGCGTACCGATAAAACTAAGTGAACGCATAAATTTTGGCATAATCACTAAAATTGCATTCCCGATTGACTTCGCTACGCCCCCTTTTTTAATAAGGTATAAACCGAAATCATCTGCTCTAACAATTAATGCAACCAAGCCATAAACAAAAATAGTGATTCCGATACCGACTATTGAAAGGGAAATAATGCGGGTCAGCAAGCCCGCTTCAGTTAATTCACCTAATGCAATAATGATAATTTCAGCGGAAAGAATAAAATCAGTACGAATTGCCCCCTTAATTTTAGCGGCTTCATTAAAGGTTGTTTTTTCTTCGTGCTCTTCATGAGCAATAAATTTATGTAGAATTTTCTCTACACCTTCAAAACACAAATATGCCCCACCTATCATCAAAAGTGGCACGATCAACCAAGGTAAAAACGCAGAAAGCAGTAAAGCAATTGGAATTAAAATAACTTTATTGACTAACGATCCTTTGGTAACAGCCCAGACAATGGGTAATTCACGATCGGAAGATGCCCCTGTTACCTGGTTAGCATTTAACGCTAAGTCATCACCTACTACGCCAACAGTTTTCTTGGCTGCTATTTTGGTCATCAAGGCAACATCATCAAGAATCGATGCAATGTCATCAATAAGAGTAAAAAGAGAGCTAAACGCCATATTTTTTCCTTTATAAAGTTAAAATTTAGAGAAATGAATTTTAGACTGGTCGAATGCTTTCAACATCCAACTTCGCATCAAACTCTTTTTGTAATAAAAGCAGTTTTTTATCTTGCTGTAAATCCGTACGTGCCTGTTCACGCAACTCCTGATAAACTTTTTTGCGGTAATCCATCGGGGTTAAAACATCGGAATCTTCAACAAAAATCGACAATTTGACTGGTTTTTCATATAAACGTTCAAGATGATCCACTAAATTTTTAATATTTCGATCTTGTTTTAAATGGGCTTTTTCAGAATGAAGCCCGAGTTGAAGCTCATCTTCGGTTTGCGACTTAATAAAGCAATTTAATGCCAACTCTTTTGAGAAACCAGTCACGCCAGAGCGTTCAACGATATCCGTCCAAGGATCTTGTTTTTGCGTAATTTGAATAATTTTCTCACGCAATTCTGGTGTCACATCTTTCAACATCGCCTGTTTAATATCAGAAGGACGCACACCGTTATCCACTTTGGCTAAATCCGGATTGCTCCACTCCCAACGGTAGGTTTCCGCATCCAGAATTTCCTGCTCTTCCGCGTCCATTTCAGCATTGTCATCAATGGTATTCTCAACCGTTTCAACACTTTGCTTTAACGCTTCTGCTTGTTGAGTAATTGGATTTGACACCGTTGCTTTCGTTTGCGTAGCTTTTGGTGGTGTCATCTCTCGCACAGGAAGTGCGGTCATTTTTGGTGAATTTTTTTGCTCATCTAACGCTTGGAGATGATGCAAAGTTTCTTCCACTGCAGCTTGTTGTTCATCATGATGATGCTGGCGCTCTGATTGCTCAATTTGCGTTAATTGATTCAATGCCTCTAATGCCGCAAGACTGGCTAAATTCAATGAAGATGTGGTTTGAGTGGAAACAGGTTGAGAAGGTGAAGAATGCACAACCGCTGATTGAGCCATCGGCTTTTGCGCTTGTGCAGAATAATTTGCTTTGATGTTTTGCGACAGCACCGGCATATCCACATAACCAGAAACAGATTGATTTTCAACCGCACTTTTCTGTGTATTTTGTTCAGGGGATAGCCCGCCTTGTTTAGGCGTTTGTGCTGCCGTAAGGAACTTTGGGTGGAATGCCAACGCCCTCAATAATGTCATTTCTGCGCCAATTCGACGATTTGGTGCGGAGGCCAATTCTTTTCGACCCGATACAATTACTTGATAGAAGAATTGTACGTCTTCCGGTGAAATATGTTTAGCCAGAAAACCGAGATGATCGTTTTCGTCCGTAGCATTTTTAGCGAGCAACTGCATTAAGGCAATTTGATGCAATTTCTCTGCTGTTTCAGCTAATAATTCATCCCAATCGCCTGCTTTTTCAGCCACCGTTTGGATTGTTTTCATTAAACGCTCACCGTTACCTTGATGTAAGGCGTAAATGATTTCAATCGGCTGATCCTCATCTAATAGCCCAAGCATAGTATTCACCACATCGGTAGAAACTTTACCGTTGCCCATGGCTATCGCTTGATCCGTTAAACTTAAGCTATCACGAATACTCCCCTGCGCCGCTTTGGCTAATTTATCCAATGCAGGTGCATCAAAAGGAATATTTTCGGCAGTAAGCACGCGATTAAGATGCGCTGAAATTTGCGGTTCATCTAATGCTTTAAGATGAAATTGCATACAACGGGATAAAATCGTAATCGGTAATTTTTGTGGATCCGTTGTAGCCAATAAGAATTTCACATATTCAGGTGGTTCTTCCAAGGTTTTTAACAACGCATTGAAAGAATGGCGGGAAAGCATATGGACTTCATCGATAAGATAGACTTTATAACGCCCTACTACCGGCTTATATTGCACATTGTCTAACAGCTCACGCGTATCTTCTACTTTGGTACGAGAAGCCGCATCGATTTCAATTAAATCAATAAAGTTGCCAGCTTCAATCGCTTTGCAGTTTTCACATTCACCACAAGGATCGGCAGTAATACCGTTTACACAATTCAAGCCTTTCGCAAATAAACGAGCAATGGAGGTTTTACCCACGCCACGGGTGCCGGAAAATAAATAAGCATGATGTAAACGGTTTTCTTTTAAACCGTTTTCCAAAGCAGTGAGTACATGGCTTTGCCCCACTACTTCAGAAAAGTTTTTTGGTCGCCATTTTCTGGCTAAAACTTGGTAGCTCATCGCATCTCTTTAAAAATTAATGGCCTTCAAAATTCACTAAGGTATAACAATCAATGCCTAAATCACGTAAGCGTTTTTCGCCCCCTAATTCTGGCAAATTAATCACAAAGGCAGCATGTTTCACTTCACCACCTAAACGTTGAACTAATTTCACGGTAGCTTCAACTGTTCCACCCGTTGCTAACAAGTCATCAATGATTAACACATTATCACCTTGTGAAATCGCATCAGTGTGCAATTCAAGGGTGTCTTGACCGTATTCTAATTGATAAGACTGTGCAATCACTTCACGCGGTAATTTGCCCGGTTTACGAACGGGGATAAATGGCAAGCCTAATGCTAATGCAACTGGCGCACCAAAAATAAATCCACGAGACTCGGTACCAATAACTTTTGTGAGACCTTGATCTTTATACTTTTCAACGATCAAATCGATTGTGGCTTTGAAAGCCGCAGGCACTTCAAGCAAGCTCGTGATATCACGGAAAATAATGCCTTCTTTTGGATGATTTGGGATAGATTTGATAGAAGATTTGATTAATTCAAGTTGTTTGTTCATAAATAATTGCTCAAAAAAGAGTAAGAAAAAATCCTGTTTTTAGGCTCGCATTCTAGCATAGAAAAATACAAAAGTGCGGTGAATTTTGACCGCACTTTTGTAAATAAAATGAATTAATCTGGGTAAATATCTTCCCCGTCTTTTCGAGTACGAAGAAGCTGTAAAATCCAGACATATTGTTCGGGTGTTGGCGTAACAAAATACTCAATTTCCTCGTTCATCGCACGGGCTGATTGCTCAGGATCGTCGCTTAATTGCATCGGTGGGCGAATTTCCATTTCATACTTGCCATTCTTAGCGTTATAACGTGGGAACATTGGAATAACCACCGCTTTCGCTAATTTTGCCATTTTGTTTAACCCAGGAAGCGTCGCCTTATAAGTAGCAAAGAAATCCACAAAGACACTTTGCTCAGCACCAAAATCTTCATCGGGAAGATAATACCCCATTTGACCTTGTTTGATGTGTGCTAAAAATGGCTTAATCCCATTTTGACGAGCATGCATTTTGCCACCAAAACGTTGACGTGCTAAAGTCCACAACCAATCCACCAAGGGATTTCGGTGAGGGTTATACATTGACGTCATCGGCATGCCGTGTGTATGCAAAATAATGCCAGAGGCATCTATCGCCCAACCATGTGGTACCATCAAAATGATGTTATGCCCTTCGGCTTTGGCTTGCTTGATATGCTCAAGGCCAATGAACTCACTGCGTTTTTGTAAATGTTTTTTAGAACGAATGGCAATCTCACCAATACCTAGGATTACTTGTGCAACCGTTACAAACATCTCTTCAATCACTTTGTCACGCTGCTCTGCCGTCCAATCTGGGAAACAGAGTTTCAAATTAATCTCAGCACGAATACGTGGTTTACCGATTTTTTTCGTCAGCGCACGAGCCAGTTTCTCGGCCATTTTATCGCGTAAACGAAATGGCACAAAAGCGAGTAATAAAAGCACAAAAATACCAAGCCAAATGCCCCAATTTTTCGGGTGTAAATATGACCATGAAAAATGTGGTTCATAGCCCGTTCGTGCCGTAATACGTAATTTTTTCTGAGAATCTGTCATAATCAATTGTTAAAAATGAAACCAACCTTGATCATACGCCATTTTAATTGTCATGATAAATGACACAATCACCACCATCGGTCTGATCAGTTGTTTGCCTTTTGCCATCACCATTTTGGCGCCTAAATTCGCACCTATCAGACTTCCTGCCATCATCACTAAACCGACGGTCCAAATCACATGACCACCAATAAAGAAGAAAATTAATGAAGCAAAATTTGAAGTTACATTCATCACTTTAGCATGCGCAGTTGCTTTGGTGAGATTAAATCCAAGCAATGTGACACAAGCCAAGTTCATTAATGAGCCTACACCAGGTCCGAAAAAGCCATCATAAAAACCCAGCAATGAGCCAAAACATAACGCAAAAACTGCGTAGGAAATACGTTGTTTTCGATCACTTTCGCCCAATTTAGGTGTCAATAAAAAGTATAGACCAATGGCCAAAATGAGAAATGGAAGCCCTTTTTTAATTAATGACGCATCTAAATTTTGAATGAGTAACGTACCAATCACCGAGCCGATAAAAATCATCAGTAAGATGAAAGAAAACTCCGATAAATTGACTGCTCTTTTACGCAAAAAGTAAATACTTGCCGACAACGCACCGCCGAATGCTTGTAATTTATTCGTGCCTAATGCCATGGCGGGTGGCATACCGGTCATTAACAAGGCGGGGATTGTAATTAAGCCTCCGCCACCTGCAATCGCATCAATAAATGCAGCAATAAAGGCTGCTGCAAAAAGCATAGCTAAAATATCAATCCCCAACTCCATGATTAAACTCCTACTCTAACCATTCGCTACTATTTGGCGAACTTAACACTTGCTGACATAAAAACGGTTCTGGTGGTGTCACTTTTGGTTTAGAAGCGCCTGAACCTGGTTTTGCAGGTTCAAACCAAGAATAAAGTTCATCGTCACAACCATCGCCTGCTGGTACCGGTGCTTGATCTTCACAATAAGCGGCATCTTTCGGACAAGCAATGCGCACGTGGAAGTGTGAATCATGTCCAAACCATGGGCGAATTTTGTGTAACCACGCACGATCATCACCCGCAGTTTGACAAAGTTTTAATTTAATCGCGGGGTTCACAAAAATACGGGTCACTTTTGGATCTTGCGCAGCCAGTTTGATTAACGTTGCATGATTGTTATTCCATACATTTTCATCAACACGTTGTGCTTGACGATTCACCACGAGTAAGCCTTTTCCGTCAGAATTTAGCGCTTCACTGTCTGTCATGGTGCCCATACGCAGCCAAATATCCGCATCTAAGCCCATTTGATGGCTCGCATGCCCCGTTAAAAAGCGACCACCGCCAGGCATCGCAATATCGCCAACCAACATCGTTGGTAAGCCAGCTGACTTCGCTTTTTGTCCAAGACGCTGTAAATAGGCAATCATATCCGGATGACCATAGTAGCGATTTTTATTCATACGAATAACTTGATAGCCCTCACCTTTATAAGGCAATGGCTCCGCCCCGATAATACAACCATTTGAATAGCTGCCGATTGGATTCGCTTTACCATCTGTTGCAGGAATAGGACGTTTAATTCGTTGCCAGTCTTGTGGCGAAGCTGTTGTTTGTAGCGAGAAAAAAATGCTCCCTAAAACAACCGCACTTGAAAGTAATTTTGCTAAAGATTTATTCATAAGATATCCTAAAATAAGTTGATTTCTCTTTAATAAAAGAGCACAAGAAGCTTAATTTAAAATAGTTATTTACACTGCGCCTTAAAACGCAATAAATGATCGAGTAACACGATCGCAACCATAGCCTCTGCAATGGGTACTGCTCGAATACCCACACAAGGATCATGACGACCTTTTGTCACCACTTCCACGGGTTCTCCCGCTAAATTAATCGAGCGTCCTGGAATCGTGATACTGGATGTTGGTTTTAGTGCAATGGTCGCAATGATTGGCTGACCTGAGCTAATGCCTCCTAAAATACCGCCAGCATGGTTGCTTTCAAAACCATTTGGTGTCATTTCATCACGATGTTCACTGCCACGCTGTTCAACTACCGCAAAACCATCGCCAATTTCTACACCTTTAACGGCATTAATCCCCATTAAAGCATGGGCTAAATCGGCATCAAGTCGATCAAAAACAGGCTCTCCTAAACCAACAGGAACATTCTCTGCAATCACGGTTAGTTTGGCGCCAATCGAATCGCCTTCTTTTTTCAATTCACGGATTAATTCATCAAATTTTTCGACCGCACTTTCATCTGGACAGAAAAATGGATTGCTATTCACTTTATCCCAATCAATTTTATCGATAGTCTGTGGTGCAATCTTCACTTCGCCAATTTGACTCAAAAAGCCACGTACTTCAATGCCAAACTGTTCACGTAAATATTTCTTCGCAATCGCTCCTGCAGCAACACGCATGGCGGTTTCACGCGCAGAAGAGCGTCCACCTCCGCGATAATCACGGATGCCGTATTTTTGTTGATAGGTAAAATCTGCATGCCCTGGGCGGAAACGATCTTTAATATCACCATAATCTTGTGAACGTTGATCACCATTTTTAATGATCATTCCAATGCTGGTACCCGTTGTTTTACCTTCAAATACCCCAGATAAAATCTGTACTTCATCGTTTTCACGACGCGGTGTGGTATAGCGTGATGTACCGGGTTTACGACGATCTAAATCAGGTTGAATATCAGCTTCCGATAATTCAAGATTCGGTGGCACACCATCAACGATGCAGCCTAATGCAATACCATGTGATTCCCCAAAGGTTGTCACACGAAAAAGTTGTCCGATAGTATTCCCTGCCATATTTTCTCTCTTTAATTAATGATTTTGGGCTAATTTTGCCACATCAATAAATGGAATCTCTTCGCCAGTATCTTTATTTTTAATAAAGATATCTAATTGATTGAATGCAATATCAATATTATTTTCTGCAAATAACTCATTCACACGGCGATTGAGAGCATCAAGCGTATCATTTCTCTCAGATACTTGCCCTACATAAACACGTAATTCGTGATCTAATGTACTTGCCCCAAAGGTCAAGAATAATGCTCTTGGTTCTGGATCTTTTAAGACACTTGGTTGCTCATGCGCGGCTTGCAATAATAAGCGTTTCACTAAGTCTAAATCTGAACCATACGCCACACCAACGGAAACCACTAAACGAGTAACGGTATTAGATAATGCCCAGTTGATCACTTGACCTGTTACAAAAGATTTATTTGGCACAATCACTTCTTTTCGATCAGGATCAATCATGGTAATGGCACGAATACGGAATTTCGCCACCGTCCCCGTAACACCATTAATTGTCACGGTATCGCCCACACGAATTGGACGCTCAAATAATAAAATGATGCCAGAAACAAAGTTCGCAAAAATTTCCTGCACACCAAAACCGAGACCAACGGAAAGGGCGGCAAATAACCATTGTAATTTAGACCATGACATCCCAAGCGTCGAAAATGCCCATGCGCCACCCACTGCAACCAAGATATAGGTTAATAATTTTGTAATGGTATAAGGCGTACCTGGTGAAAGTTTCACTCGAGAGAAGATTAATACTTCTAAAATACCTGGAATGTTACGCACTAAAATATAGGTAATCACAACAATGATTAACGCAACAATCAAGTTAAAGAGTGAAATCGTTTCGGTCACCACGCCCGCTTCAGTTGTTGAAGTTTGTTGCCACAAGGTAATATCACGCAAATAACTTACCACCGTAACTAAATCTGACCAGACATAATAAAAGATGACAAAAAGTGCGGTCCAAATAAAGAGATCGGCAAAGCGTAGTAACTGGCTACGCACTTCATTTAAGTCCAATCCCTCTTCTTGTTCGGTAATCACAACCACATCATCAGAGGCTGAAGCATCACTTGAATCTTGTTGTTTTTGCTGACGTTTTTCTTGTAAACGACGATAAGCTAAACGTCTTGATGCTACGGTGACACCACGATAAATTGTATGACGCACCAACGACCACACCACCCATGCAATGTAGGTATTAATAATATGCGTAATTAAATTTAAGGCGGTGTAATAATAGCCTAAAGCAATTAGTGCAATTAAAATAACAGGGACCAATTGCAATAAGATTCGTACAATTTTGAAAATGGTTCTATCACGCTTATCTGTTGTGGTTGAACTCAATGATTTTTCAGTACGAATAAAACGTGGTGCAATAATTACAATGCAGAAAAGCAAAGCAACAATGGTATTAATTTCACCCAATACGTCATTTGCTAAACCTGTATCCATGACATTACTGAAAATTGACGTATTCAGTAATAACACAACAGAAACAATAATACGTTTCGTGACGTCTTGTAGGCTCGCTGCACTCTCTTTAGTAAAACCAAAATGGCACACTAAAATACCATTCGGACGAAGAATAGCTAAGATAAAACTAAAGAACCACCAATAGCCCGCCATGCTAAGCGACCACTCCCAAAACTCTTGTGGATTTTTCACAAAGAAAAAGCCTAAAAGTTGGCAAGTCGCTAAGAACCACAGGGTGCCTGATAACGATAAAAGCGCCGTATAAAATAACGCAAGTGGCGTATGCCATTGGCTATCCGAACGAAGCGTGTTAATCTCACCATTAATCACAGCTAAGCGTTGTTTAATCGACTCTTTAAATTTAAAAATCAATCCACCAATCACAAACAAAATAAAGACGTAAGTGAGTAAATACGGCAAATTATCAAAGTTTGTCGGAAAGCCGATTTTCTTTCCAATGCCATTAAATTGTGCTTTAAGTGACATCGGTAATTTCTTGAACCAATCAAGATTAATTGGGTTATTACTTTTTACCCAGAAACTTTGTTGATCAAGTTTAGACTGGATCTGATCACTGATTTGTGTAATTTGTTGCTGGGTTAGCTCTAAGGAAATCGCCAAATTCAACTGATTATTCAATGACTTAATCAAATCAGAAGCCACTTTTCGACGTTCTGTCAATAAATTGGTTAATTGTGCTTTTTCCGCCGGTGTAAACGATTTGTTTTCATCCTGCTCAATTTTACTGATGTAGGCATCAATATCATAAAGCTCATTACGTTTTTGCGTAATATCGAAGATCTGTACACGCAAATCCGCAATTTGCTTTGAAAGACCTTGAATATTTAAATTGGTCGGTAATTTTTGTTTTTGTTGCTGAATAATGCGAGAAAGCACCAACGTGCCTTGTAACGCACTGATTTGCTCATCAATGGTACGTTGTGTCTGCGTTAAGTTATCCAACACATTTCGCATGCGTAATTCATCTTGCGTTAATGTATTGGTTTTCTCTGTTTGCTCAAGTAAATATTGGCTAAGCTGCGCATTCAAATTCAATTCTTTCTGAATCAACGGATTTTGCTCAACATTTTGGCTTTGTTGTTGTGCTTGCTCAACTTGGTTTTGTGTTTTAGCCAAATTCTTTTGATTAATCGCTTCTTGAATGGCTGCAATTTGTTGCTGCAATGCTTGAACACGAGTATTTAATAACTCATATCGACTTCGATAAAGCACAGTCAACTGATCGCTATTTTTTAATAGCACTTGATTATAGATATTTTTTAGCTCAATCAGTTGTAATTCAAGCTGAATTTGCTGTTTTAATAGTGAACTTGTCGTTGGATCAGCTAATTTCTGATTCAATTCTTGCGTACGTTTAACATTATCTGTTAAGGCTGTTTGAGCACGTTCCGACACAGAGCTCTGCCCTGCAAGTTGCGTATTCACCGCACTTAATGCAGATTGGGCATCTTGTTGTTGATTGGTCAGTTTCTCAACCTGAGCCTGTAGATTAGCTAAACTTTGTGAAGCATAATCGGTGTTACTTGGCGTGCTTAGCTGTTTTTTAAGATTTTGAAGATCAGCACTATTCTTCTGAATTTCAGAATCTGCATCAATAAGCGTATCTTGCAAATCGTTATTATTTTTTTGCTGTGTTTGAATTTGTTGCAAGAAATCAAGCGAAGCCTGGATTGTCGTGACGTTATTTGTTTTTTCATCACCATCTGGTAATTTTTGTGCCTCGGCTAATTCACTTTTTAGTGTTTTTTCCGTCGGTAAATCAGCATTATTATTCTCTGCCCAAACAGGCTGAGAAAGCGCCAGCGTAAAAACAAATGAAAGACCAAGTGCGGTCAAAACTCGAGAGATATTTTTCATTAAACTAACTTTCCTATTGTTGCAACAGCCAATCGGCGAGTGCTTTGCGAGAAATCTTTATTGCCCCTTGGATTAAATCCTGCGGGAGTTCATAGTAGGCAACGGGTTGCTTAAATCGTTCCAATCGTCCTTGTAAAAAAACGTTGAGAGATTCGACCGCACTTTCATTAAATGAGGTATGAAATTCAACAATCGCGACAGGGCGATGGCCAAATTCCTCATCATGTTGAGGCAAAACAAAGACTTGTTTCACCAAATCTGATTGTGCAATCACTTTTTCAATTTCTTCTGGTTGAATATTTTCACCTCCAGAAATAAACATATTATCCAATCGGCCTTGAATAACTAATTCGTCATCAAGCCATTGAGCTTTATCTTTTGTTTGGAACCAACCTTCGGCATTGGTGAGTGGAACAATATGTCCTTCTCGCCAATAGCCCATGGCAAGTCCAGCACCTTTTAACCAAACTTCTTCATTCACTAACTTGAACGCTCGCCCAAGCAAAGGTTGACCTACACCAACTTTTCCATCCGATTGTTTAGCGAATACAGTAGAAGCCATTTCGGTCATACCATAACCTGAATAACTGCGAATCCCTAATTCATTTAATGCTTGAGTTAATTTAACAGGGATTTGTGTTCCCCCCAATAATACCGCTTGCGTATGAATAGATTGAGGATGCTCTACCAAATAATCAAACCAACGTTGTAATTGCGTTGGCACGAGAGAAACATGGGAAACCTCTCCAATAGATTGATAAAAATCTTCTTTCGGTAAAACTAAGGTTGCACCTGCGTAAAGCCAGCGCCACACAATGCCTTGTCCGGAAACATGATAAAGCGGCAAAGAAAGTAGCCACGATTGATCTTTGCCAAAACTCATTAAGGCACAAACGCCTTCTGCATTAGCTAAATGAGCAGACACATTATGCACCACTGCTTTAGGTAAACCTGTCGAACCTGATGTGAGCGTCATTGTGGCTGCTTTTGTCAAATCCGCTTTATGCTCGGGTAATGCTTCAGCAGCTAAATAACGAATATCTTCAGTTTGATAACAAAAATCTATGCCGTGTACTTGGCACAATTCTTCTCTTTTTTCTTGAGGAAATGCAGGATTGATCCCTAAAATTTTTGCACCTAGCTGAATAACGGCTAAATAAAGAAATAAGATCTGTTCTGAATTTTTACCGCAAAAAGCGACCGCACTTTGCGCTGTCACACCTTGTTGTAAGAGAAAGACTTCTACTTGATTAATTTTCTCGGCAAGCTCCGCCCAAGTAAAAGGATCGCCCTGCGAATTTCGCAACGCGACCTGATTTGCATACGCTGAATTTTGGGCAAATGCTTGCCAAGGGAATTTTTGCATCGAATTAGTTGCTAACGAAATAAGGGCGAACTTCGTCAATTAAATATTCCGGCAAATGCATAGATTGCATCGCCCCTTCTAGCATCAGCATCTTACGACCACTATTGGTATTGGTAATCACCCAATATGGCGTGTCAGGAATTTGTTTCGGTTTCGTGTGATTACCCGCCACAAGCAAAGTCCCTTCGTCACGAGCAAAATAAACACGAGTACGACCTTGTAGGCTTTCTGTTGCCTGTGCGAAACTTTCTGGATTGGTACGATAAAGCGTCCGTAATATACTTAAAAAACGCACAACGGCTTTTGGCTCTTCTTTAAATTCAGCTGAATTCAAGAGTGCACGCACTTTATCAACAATGTGATTGATTGCTTCATCCGATTGTTTTTTCACTGCTTTTGGCGGCTCTGCAGGTTCAACTTTTGGTTGAGATGCTTCGGTTGTTTTATCCGTTAAAACAGGCTCAGAATGCACCGCACTTTTTGGCGTTTCAGCTGACGCGACTGATTCAAAGGTATCAACCGAGCTTGTTGCGTGAATAGGTAAATTCAACAAACGGCGAAGAATATCAGACGCACTTTCTCCAATAGATTGAGTTTGTGCCGCAATGTATTGATATAATTCTTCATCGACTTCAATTATCTTCATTTTTTTCTCTCCGTTTGCTAAAATTTTCGTCTATTATAACGATTTCTAACCAAATTCTCACGCAAAATATATGTCATCTTCCCAATTATTAAACCATCAATTTCACCAAACAAAACAATCAATTAATTCACCTACCTTAGTTTTCATTCATGGCTTGTTTGGAGATATGAATAATCTTGGTGTAATCGCCCGTGCATTTAGCGATAACTATAATATTTTGCGCGTAGATTTACGCAATCATGGACATAGTTTTCATTCAGAAACAATGAATTACGATGTCATGGCTGATGATGTGTGGCAACTTATCGATCACCTTCAATTAGATAAAGTGATTTTAATTGGTCATTCAATGGGCGGAAAAACAGCAATGAAAATGACCGCACTTCAACCGCAGCGTGTGGAAAAATTGATTGTTATTGATATTGCTCCAGTGGCTAATAGTAGTGCAGGACACGATGATGTGTTTCGTGGTTTATTTGCCGTTAAAAAAGCGCAGCCACAAACTCGTCAACAAGCTAAGCCTATTTTAGAAACTGAAATTGCCGATCCAAGTGTGGTGCAATTTATGTTGAAATCTTTTGAACCTACTTCAAGTGAATATTTTCGTTTCAATTTGACCGCACTTTTTGAACATTATGCAGAGCTAATGGATTGGCAAGAGATCTTTGCTAATACGCCTACTCTCTTCATCAAAGGCGGGCTTTCATCTTATATTAAACCTGAATATACAGAAACTATTCTTAAACAATTCCCGAATGCGACATCCTTTACCATTAATGGTTGTGGACACTGGGTTCACGCAGAAAAACCTGATTTTGTGATACGTGCGATTGATAGGTTTCTAAATAAGAATTAATCGTTTTAAATGAGAATTATTCTATTCAAATGAGAATTCATTTATGATATAGTTCGCACAAATTGTAGGGTTTTAGTCTCTCATCTTTATTTATTAACTAATTATATTTCAAAAGGAAAGAACGATGGCAGTTGTCGGTTTATTTTATGGTAGTGACACGGGTAATACAGAAAATATTGCAAAAATGATTCAAAAACAATTAGGCAATGAATTAGTTGATATTCGTGACATAGCAAAAAGCACGAAAGAAGATATCGAAGGTTATGATTTTTTACTTTTCGGTATTCCGACTTGGTATTACGGTGAAGCGCAAGCTGACTGGGATGATTTTTTCCCAACCTTAGAAGAAATTGATTTTACTGACAAATTAGTCGGTATTTTTGGCTGTGGCGATCAGGAAGACTACGCAGATTATTTCTGTGATGCGATCGGTACAGTACGAGATATCGTTGAACCACGCGGTGCGATTATTGTAGGGAACTGGCCAACGGATGGTTATACCTTTGAATCATCAAAGGCATTATTAGATGATGGAAACTTTATCGGTTTATGTATTGATGAAGATCGTCAACCTGAACTTACTGCAGAACGCGTAGAGAAATGGACAAAACAAATCTACGATGAAATGTGTTTAGCAGAATTAGCTTAACCATCTCTAATTTAGCAAATTTAAGGGAACATTATGTCTGAAGAAAATATCAAATTACTCAAAAAAGCAGGATTAAAAATTACTGAACCTCGGCTCACTATCCTTGCATTAATGCAAGAGCATAAACATGAACATTTCTCAGCTGAAGAAGTATACAAAATCTTGTTAGAGCAAGGCAGTGATATTGGCCTTGCAACTGTATATCGCGTGCTTAACCAATTTGATGAAGCGCATATCTTGATTCGCCATAATTTTGAAGGCAACAAATCTGTTTTTGAGCTTGCGCCAACAGAACACCACGATCACATTATTTGTGAAGATTGTGGCAAAGTATTTGAGTTTACTGATAACATTATTGAACAACGTCAAAAAGAAATCAGTGAACAACATGGCATCAAATTAAAAGCACACAGTTTATATCTCTACGGCAAATGTAGCGATATCAGCAAATGTGACGAGAAAAAATAATTCTTACTAAAAAACAAAAACCTTAGGCTAAAACCTAAGGTTTTTTATTCTCTCAACTAAAAGTACGGTCAAAATTAACCGCACTTTTGCGCATTAAGCCGCTGATTTAATAATCACTTTTGAGTCATCCCAGAAATCAACCGGTGCATTTACTACTGGTTTGATAATGCCCGCACGAATGGTAAAATCACCAAAGCCTTCGTTTGCATGACGCTCATTTGCCCAGCGGCCAATCAGAGTATCAAGTTCAGTGATAATTTCCGGAATCGTGATATTTTCTTTATAAAGACGTGGAATACGCACACCTTCACGATCCCCACCAATATGCAGATTGTAACGACCAATTGCTTTGCCCACTAAACCGATTTCCGCCAACATTGCGCGACCACAACCATTTGGACAACCGGTAATTCGCGTAACAATATAATCATCAGCCACATGATATTTCGCCATCACTTTATCCAGTTCATCAATAAAGCTTGGAAGAATTCGCTCTGATTCTGCCATCGCTAATGGACAGGTTGGGAAAGAAACGCAAGACATTGAGTTTTCACGTAATTTACTCACATCATCACGAATTAAACCGTAATCACGCGCAATTTGTTCAATTTGTGCTTTATCCTCTTCCGCTACATTTGCCACGATCAGATTTTGGTTGGCGGTGATACGAAAATCGCCCTTATGAATTTTGGCAATTTCCAATACCCCACTCAGTAATTTTTTCTCATCGTTATCCACCAAGCGGCCGCTTTCGATAAACAGGGTCAAATGCCAGTTGTTATCGATGCCTTTTACCCAACCAATACGATCGCCGCGTTCAGTAAATTTAAACGGACGAATCGGTTCAAATGGAATCCCCATACGACGTTCGACTTCGGCGCGGAAATTATCTAATCCCATGTTTTGAATGGTATAACGACTACGTGCATTTTTACGATCACTACGGTTACCAAAATCCCGTTGGGTTGTCACCACGGCTTCCGCTGCTTTTAAAGTGTATTCCAACGGCACATAACCCAGTTCAAGGGAAATATGCGGATAGGTTTTGGTATTGCCATGTTCAAGGGATAAACCACCGCCCACCAATACATTAAAACCAACCAAATTGCCGTTCTCGTCAGCAATCGCTACAAAATCTAAGTCATTTCCGTAACAATCCACATCATTGAGTGGTGGAATCACCACAGCTGTTTTAAATTTACGTGGCAAATAAGTTTTACCGAGAATCGGTTCTTCCTGTAAAAAATCATCGCTACTTTGGACTTTCTTACCATCAATCCATACATCTAAATATCCTCGTGTACGTGGTAACAGATGTTCTGAAATTTTCTTGGCATATTCATACGCCTGTTGGTGTAATGCCGATTCAATTGGATTGGAAGTACATAACACGTTACGGTTCATATCTGAAGCCGTAGCAATTGAGTCTAATCCCAGACTATGCAATAAACGATGCATGGTTTGTAATTGGCTTTTCGGCACACCGTGATATTGGAAAGTTTGACGATTGGTCAAACGAATCGAACGATAATAACTGTGTTCACGGGCGAATTTATCCAATTCAATCCATTGGAATGGCTTGATAATCCCACCCGGTAAACGGCAACGTAACAACATAAATTTCAACGGTTCGAGTTTTTCCTCTGCACGTTCGGCACGAATATCACGATCGTCTTGTTCATACATACCGTGGAAACGGATTAATTGAAAGTTATCCCCACGGAAACCACCGGTTAAGGAATCTTCTAAATCATCTAAAATCGTACCGCGTAAAAAGTTACTGTCGGTTTTTAAGCGTTCATTGTCAGAAAACGGTTTCTCTTGCCATTCCAAGCCTTTTTGTTTGTTTTGCTCTGTCATTTTTTCACCCCACAAATCTAGTACACATCGCGTTGATAACGTTTTACTTCACGCAGTTCATTTAAATAATCTTCTGCTTCATCCGAACTTAAATTACCTTCTTTAGCAATGACGTCGAGTAATGCTTGTTCCACATCTTTTGCCATTTTTGATGCATCACCACAGACATAAAAATAAGCGCCCTCTTGTAACCATTGCCAAAGTGCAGTCGAATTTTCACGAATTTTATCTTGCACATAGATTTTCTTCTCTTGATCACGTGACCAAGCAAAATCGTATTTATGCAAGAAGCCATCTTTGGCAAATTGTTGCCATTCGGTTTGATAAAGAAAATCGCTGGCAAAATGCGGATTACCAAAAATCAGCCAGTTTTTCCCACTCGCCTCATCGGCTACACGTTGCTGCATAAAGGCACGGAATGGCGCCACGCCGGTACCAGAACCAACCATGATAATTGGCTTAGTCGTGTCATTTGGCAGACGGAAATTATCGTTATGTTCTACAAATACGCGCACAGCGCCATCTTCTTCTACGCGATCCGCTAAAAAGCTTGAGGCTGCGCCACTACGTGCTCGACCTTCATATTCAAAACGTACCACGCCAACGGTTAGATGCACTTCTTCCCCAACCTCTGCTGGAGAAGATGAAATGGAATACAAACGAGGCGTTAAAGGACGCAATAATGAAACCAGTTGTTCAGCGGTTAATTTTGCAGGAAATTTATGTAACACATCCACAATCGGTGTGCGTTGAACCAATTCTTGCAATGCTTGATTATCCGCAACCAAATCGTTTAACTGTTCGTTATGCGCCAAGGCTGCATAGCCTTTCACAAAAGCCGGCGTGTTTTGAGTAAGCTCTAAATGCGATAAAAGTGCGGTCGAAATAGTTTGCGCTTTTCCCTCAATTGTCACTTCTGTAGTAGGATCAATCTGTGCGAGCGATAAAATTTCATCGACTAACTTAGGATCATTGTCAAACCATACGCCGAGTGCATCCCCCGCTTGGTAATGAAGATCTGAGCCGGCTAAATCAAACTCTAAATGACGAACATCTTTATCAGACTGACGACCAGTAATTTTCTGGTTAGTGATTAACGTTGCAGAAAATGGATTGGCTTTATTGTATTGGCTTTCCTTGGCTACCGGTGCGGTTGTAGCAGTACCAATACTTTGCACAGCCGGTGAAGCCTGCGCAGCCTTTTCTTTTACGATAGCCACAATATCTCTGATCCATTGTTCCACGGTTGCACTGTAATCTAAATCTGCATCCACTCGCTTAAATAAACGCGTCGCGCCTAATTCGGCAAAACGCTGATCAAAATCCTTGCCTGCTTGGCAGAAATTTGGATAAGAACTATCCCCTAATCCCAACACAGCAAATTGCAATTCGGTGAGTTTTGGTGCTTTTTTACCGTTTAATAACTTATGCAATACCACACCTTCTTCCGGTGGCTCGCCTTCACCTTGCGTAGAAGTCACTAAGAGCAGGTATTTTTCATCAGCAATGGTTTTCGCTTTATAATCTTTTAAAGCGACACGTTTCACGGCAATACCGGCTTCTGTAAGCTCTGCGGCAACTTTATCTGCCACCGATTTAGCATTGCCGGTTTGGGAGCCTGAAAGCACAGTAATTGAAAAAGGTTCTGCCGAAAGTGCGGTCAAATTTGCTGCCAAATGTTGCCCTGCGACCTGTTGTTCTACACCGGAAGCTTGCGACCATGCATAACCGGAAAGCCATGCCAATTGAAGAGGAGTTAGCGTTGGTAAGAGATTCAGTATTTCTGTTGGTAATGGATTGTTGTGTTGCATAAGTTTCCCCACAAAAAAATGAGTAATATCAGTAAATTCACATATTAAAGAAAGCGCGACTTAGAGAATCATACCAGCTGCTACTGTGTTATAAGTTGCTTCATCAACTAAAATAAAAGCGCCACCAGCAATATTTTCTTCGTAAGTTGTGGCAACAATCGGTTTCTGTAAACTTAAACGCACTCTAGCAATATCATTCATCTTTAAGGCTGTAGCACCACTTTCTTGTTCTAGTGTATGAACGTTTAACACACTTTCAATTTCACTGATTTTGGCAAATACGGTTTGCGTACCATGTTTAAGTAAATATTTACGGGCGGTATTTAATGGGCGTTCATCAAACCAACAAATTGTGACTTCAAGTTGTTTTTTTGGTGTAAGTGGTGAACTTTCATCCACAAATAAATCACCACGGGAAATATCAATATCGCGATCTAAACGTAAGGTAATCACTTCCCCGGCCACCGCCTGTGTCACCTCACCTTTTGGCGTAATAATCTCAGTCACTTTAGCGGTTAATCCATTCGGTTCAATTCGAATAGTCTGCCCCTGTTGCACGGAACCGCGCTCAATTCGACCTTGATAACCGCGGAAATCATCAGCTTTATCCGCATCCTGACGTACGACTAATTGCACAGGAAAATAGAAATCAGCATTAGAATGGCTCACTTCATCTACACTTGGTAAATTTTCTAAAATGGTGAGTAAAGGTTCGCCTTGATACCAAGGGGTGCTTTCACTTGCATATACTAGGTTATCGCCAAGCAATGCAGATACCGGCACAAAATGCACATCTTTTAAACCTAGCTGTAGCGCCAATTGACAATACGCCTCCACAATAGCATTGAATTTTTCTTCGCTGTAATCCAATAAATCCATTTTGTTCACCGCCACTAAAATGTGCGGGCAATTTAATTGACGCAAAATCGCTGAATGACGTTTAGTTTGTGGTAAGAGTTGTAACGGTTTTTCATCAAAATTCAGCTGAGAAGCATCAATTAAGACGATTGCAGCAGATGCTGTACTCGCTCCTGTCACCATGTTACGTGTGTATTGCTCATGTCCTGGGGTGTCGGCAATGATGAATTTACGTTTTGCCGTAGAGAAATAGCGATACGCCACATCAATGGTGATGCCCTGTTCACGTTCTGCTTCCAAACCATCTGTCAAAATAGAAAAATCAATGGCTTCTTTATTACCTTTTTCTTTTCCTGCGTTAAGGGTTTTAATTTGGTCGGTTAATAAAGCTTTACTATCGTAAAGTAAGCGGCCGATTAAGGTACTTTTCCCGTCATCTACACTACCGGCAGTAATAAAACGAAGTGGAGTTGAATGTTGTGTCATATTTCTTCCTTATATTCTGTTAATTATTCTTTTGTATTTCGTCATATTCGAATAATGGCCCCATATCAATCGCTTAAGCCATTTAACTGGAGCTTGCTCTTTGTTACTTTCTGGCATAGAAATACTAAAAATACCCTTCTTTTTTCCGTTTCTCCATGGCGGCTTCGCTGGCTTGGTCGTCTAGACGAGTCGCGCTGCGTTCAGAAATGTCGGCAATAGCGGTTTCTTCAATAATTTCTAATGGTGTTGATGCAGTGCTCGCTACCGGACAGGTACAGCTAATATCACCCACAGTACGGAAACGAACATCTAATACTTCGCTGACTTCATTTGGCAATTTAGGGGTTAATGGTGTCACTGGTACTAACAAACCTTTACGACGTACAACTTCTCGTTTATGGCTGTAATAAATCGGAGGCAATTCCAAATTCTCACGAGCGATATATTGCCAAATGTCTAATTCCGTCCAGTTGGAAATCGGAAACACTCGCATATTTTCACCTTTATGCAATTTAGCATTGTACAGAGACCATAATTCCGGACGTTGTGCCTTAGGATCCCATTGGCCGAACTCATCACGGAACGAGAAAATTCGTTCTTTAGCACGAGCTTTTTCCTCATCACGACGTGCACCGCCCATCAAGGCATCAAATCCATTCTCTGCAATGGTTTCTAATAAAGTGACCGCCTGTGCCGCATTACGCGAATCCGTTTCTTTGCGTAATACCACCGTGCCTTTGGCAATGGAATCTTCCACATGCCCAACGACTAAGCGAGCGTTAAGTTTTGCCATTTGTTCATCTCGAAATTGGATCACTTCTGGATAGTTATGGCCGGTATCAATATGCACCAATGGAAACGGTAAATGTACCGGACGATCACCTAACTGAAATGCTTTACGGGCTAATGCCAGCAATACCACCGAATCCTTCCCACCGGAAAAAAGCAACGCTGGGTTTTCACATTCCGCGACGACTTCACGAATAATATGAATCGACTCCGCCTCGAGCCAGTCTAGATGTTGGGTGTTGAGTTCAGTTTTTGTCATGTTTTGCTTCCTATATTTTTCTACTTATGTAATCCACATTCCTTACTATCTTTACTCTCCCACCACCAGCGGCCAGCGCGAATATCTTCGCCCTGTTTAACTTGGCGGGTACAAGGTTCACAGCCAATGCTTGGAAAACCTTGATGGTAAAGATCGTTATAAGGCACATTGTTCGCTAAGATATAAGCCCACACATCTGTTTCTGACCAATCAAAAATAGGATTGTATTTATCAATACCACGAGACTGATCTTGCTCAGCAAAAGGGAGCGCAGTACGTGTAGCCGATTGTTCTCGACGTTGTCCAGTCAGCCATGCATCTGCACCTTGAATCGCGCGATTTAACGGTTCGATTTTACGGATATGGCAACACTCGCGACGTAATTCCACGCTTTCATAAAAAGCAAATTTCCCTTTTTCTTCCTCGTAGCGAGTCACTTCATCAGCAATCGGCTGAAAGCATTCTATTTGAAGATGTGGATAGACTTTCTCAAGGTTGTCTAATAAATTTAACGTATCTTGATGGAGTAAACCGGTATCTAAAGTAAAAATACCAATATCTAAGTTTTCACGCGCAATGACATCGGTAATGACCATATCTTCTACAGCTAAACTGCTGGCGAAGCGTGCATCATGATGGTTATCAGCTATTTGATGTAAACGTTGCTTCAATGTGGCTGTTTTTTCTGCCAAACTCTCTTGTACATCAAGGCTAACAAGTGGAATTTGCCAAAAAGTCGGTTTAAATAAACTCATCATCCACTCCTTACGCCACTTGACTGATGGTTAGACTTTCTAAGGTAAAGTGCGGTTGTTTTTGACGTTGTTTCTCTTCGCCAAACCACGCTAATTGTTCGTGTAATGTCACCACTTCTCCCACTACAATTAAGGCTGGAGTCTCTGCTTTTTCAGCTAATTCAGCTAAATTTGCAAGTGTGCCAATCGCTGTTTTTTGAGTAAGTTGAGTACCTTGGCTGATAATCGCAACAGGCGTATTCGCAGCTCGACCATATTGTTGTAAATGTTCAGCAATGACTTGCGCTTTTAACGTCCCCATATAAATGACTAAGGTTTGATGACTTCTTGCTAAGGTTTGCCATTCAATATCAGAGGCATCGGCTTTACGATGACCGGTCACAAAAATGGCGCTTTGTGCATAATCTCGGTGAGTTAATGGGATGCCAGCATAGGCTGTTGCGCCAATACCCGCTGTAATACCGGGTACAACCGAAAATGGAATTTGATGTTGAGCTAATACTTCTAATTCTTCGCCACCGCGTCCAAAAACGAAAGGATCGCCGCCTTTTAAACGCACTACTCGCTTGCCTTGTTGGGCAAGGGTTAATAACAATTGGTTGGTTTCTTCTTGTGCGACAGAACGACCATTGGCACGTTTCCCCACAAAAATACGTTCTGCATCACGACGAATCAAAGAAAGAATCTCACCAGAAACCAATGCATCGTAAAGCACCACATCAGCTTGTTGAATTTCCTGTAAACCGTTAAGAGTTAATAACCCAGCATCGCCAGGACCGGCACCAACTAAAGAGACAAAACCACCTTGATAGTTATTTTCTAGTTGCTCAGCCAATTCCTCTTCAGCTTGTGCCTCTTGTTGATTCTTAACGAGACTTGCAAAACGTCCGCTAAACATTTTTTCCCAAAAACGGCGACGTTCGGTGACCGATGCCAATTTTGCTTTTACTTGATCACGCCACTTACCAGAAATCTCAGCGATTTTGCCTAAATGTTGTGGCAATAATGCTTCCAGTTTCTCACGTAATAAACGGGCTAATACTGGCGCCTTTCCACCACTCGAAATCGCGATTTGGATCGGATTACGATCAATAATAGAAGGGAAGATAAAGCTACAATGAGGTTGATCATCCACCACATTGACTAATTTATGTTGGCTTTCGGCTAAATGGAAAATACGGTGATTTAATACCTCATCATTTGTTGCCGTGATCACTAACATCACCGTTCTCATTTGTTCGGCATTAAATTCTTTCGCAATCCATAGTACTTTATTTTGACGTTCAAGCTCGCTTAACTCTTCATTTAATTGGCGAGCAACAATACGGACTTGAGCATTTGCTTTGAGCAACAACCCAACTTTACGAGCAGCCACTGAACCACCGCCGACAACAAGTACCGGGCGACCAGTTAAATCAGCAAAAAGTGGAAAATAATTCATGGGTATCACTCCTATTTATTCACTTTATCAGCACGTTGTGCACTGACATATAAACGATCAAATAAGCCGTTATCGACAAAATGTTTGGTATTAATCGTATCCCACGAACCCAAACGTTGGTTCACATCAAATTGATTCACTTCGGGAAAAAGTGCGGTCGTTTTAGCAATAATTTTTTTATCTGTCGGACGGAAATAATTTTGGGCAGCCAGTTCCTGTGCTTGGGGTGACCATAAATAGCTCAAATAATCATGGGAAAGTTGATGCAAACCATCTGCTTGCGTATTTTTATTCACTTCCGCCACATAAATTGGGGTATAGGCCGTTATACTTGGGTACACCACTTCAAAGCTGTTTTCGCCCAGTGTTTTAGCCGCTAACGCTGCTTCATTTTCTGGGGCAATCAAAACATCACCGATATTACGCTGCGTAAAAGAAATACTGGCACTGCGCGCACCCGCCTCTAAAACCGGCACATTTCTTAGTAGGCGTAACATAAAATCTTGTGGTTTATCACTATGCTGTTCGGCATAAGCTAAAGCCGATAAATAAGCAAAGCGCCCGTTCGCAGAGGTTTTAGGATTAGCAAAGACCACTTTGACATCATCACGTACCAAATCAGACCAGTCTTGAATGTGTTTTGGATTTCCTTTTTTCACCAAAAGCACCATCACTGACCCAAAAGGAACTGCACCATTCGGTAATACTTGCTGCCAATCCGCATTCACTAAGCCTTTTTTAACTAAAGCGTCGATATCATTACTTTGTGTTAGCGTCACCACATCTGCAGGCAAGCCATTTAACACGCTGAGCACCTGTTTACTGGCGCCACCATGCGATTGTGAAATCATCACATCTGAGGGAAATTCACGTTGAAATGCGATGTTATATTCCTTATAGAAATCACGAATCACGTCATAGGACACATTCAGTAGCACTGTTTTTTGTTCCGTACTGGTATGCCATAAACAAGCTGCCAAGCCAAAAGAAAGCAATGAAAATAAAGCAATTTTTTTCATTTTTACTCTCCTCCGTTATTACCCTCAATTTCGTATGGCTAAATTTATATCGCAAAATGTTAAGTACAAAAAATAACGAAAAAGCATTTTATAGAACAAAATGAAATATAAAATGCCGAACCAAACGATTCCTTATTTCACTTTGGAATATTAAATAAATTTCCGTTCTTTGCCATTATGGAAAAGAGCGGTTATTTTTTTGAACATTTCAAAACGCTTACAAAGCTTAGGTATTTATCTGTTGTGAAGGTGGGATAATGAAAACCGTATTACCAGGATTTAAACGAAGTATATTGATTACATTAGCCTGGCTCGGCTCAATGGTATTATTGCCATTAACATTACTTGTGCTCACTGCCTGGCAGTTAAAATGGGCTGATATCGTTCAAATCATCACGAGTGAACGAGTGATCTCATCCTTAACGCTATCCTTTGAAATGGCGGCAATCGCGACGTTAATTAATATCGTTTTTGGCTTTTTATTAGCATGGGTTTTAGTGCGTTATAACTTTCCAGGTAAGAATCTCGTCAATGCGTTAGTAGATTTACCTTTTGCTTTACCCACTGCCGTTGCTGGTATCGCACTTGCCTCTCTTTATGCTCCGACTGGAGTGATTGGGCAATGGTTAAGCCATTTAGGGATTCAACTCGCTTATACTCCAAGTGGTATTGCGATTGCGCTGATTTTTGTCAGCTTGCCTTTTACCGTTAGAGCGATTCAACCCGTATTAGCAAATCTCGATCCTAGCTATGAAGAAGCGGCTCAAATTTTAGGTGCATCTAGATTAACAACGTTGCGAAAAGTCATCATCCCGGTGGTATTGCCTGCATTAATAGGTGGCGCAGGTATGGGATTTGCGCGATCGCTTGGTGAATACGGCTCGGTAATTTTTATTGCAGGTAATGTGCCACTTGTATCCGAAATTGCACCATTGATTATTATGTCAAAACTTGATTTATATGACGTGCAAGGTGCATCTGTGGTTGCATTATTAATGCTTGCCATTTCATTTCTGTTGATTTTATTCATTAACTTAGCGCAGTGGTCTGTTGCCAAACGCATTAGTCCAATTCGATAAGAGGTATTTATGAAAACCCAATCGTGGCAAAAATGGATCTTAATTCTGACCGCACTCAGTTTTTTTACGATCATATTATTGCTCCCATTATTTACCGTATTCTATTCAGCCCTTGAACAAGGAATTGGTCTATTTTTCGCTGCATTAAAAGAACCTGAAGCCTTAGCGGCTATTTGGCTTACGATTAAAGTCTCTTTAATTGTATTACCTATTAACATTTTTATCGGTGTGGTTATGGCTTGGGCTATTGCTTACTTTGACTTTAAAGGGAAAAGCTTATTAACCGCACTACTCGACCTCCCCTTTTCCATTTCACCAGTGGTTGTAGGATTAATGTTCTTACTGCTGTTTGGGTTAGATGGACTTTGGGGCGCATGGCTTGCTGAACACCATATTCGTTTTATGTTTGCTACGCCAAGCATTGTTATCGTGACTTTATTCGTTACCTTTCCACTTATTGCAAAATCATTAATTCCAACCATGTCAGCACAAGGCACAAGTGAGGAACAAGCTGCGTTAATCTTAGGTGCATCCACTTGGCAACTTTTCTGGCATGTAACACTACCGAAAATAAAATGGGCATTAATTTATGGTGTGATTTTAAGTAATGCTCGTGCAATGGGTGAATTCGGTGCTGTCAGTGTGGTATCTGGGCATATTCGCGGTTTGACTAATACAATTCCGCTTTATGTAGAAATTAGTTACAACGAATATCAATTTGTTGCCGCATTTGCTTGCGCCAGTTTATTAGCATTAATCGCAGTGGGAACACTGGGATTGCAAAACGTAGTGAGATATGTGGAAAAGAAAAAAATCCAAGAAGAACAACAGGAACACAATACATGACAATCAAAATCCAGCGACTAAACAAACACTTTGGACAGTTTCATGCGTTGAAAGACATCAATCTCAGCTTTCCGGAAAATCAGCTAACCGCCTTGCTTGGGCCAAGTGGTTGTGGAAAAACAACGCTATTAAGGATCATTGCCGGATTAGAATTTGCTGATAATGGACACATTTGGTTTGGTGAAAAAGAGGTGACTCAACTTTCGGCTGCTGAACGCGGTGTTGGCTTTGTGTTTCAGCATTATGCACTGTTTCAAAATATGACTGTCTTTGACAATGTCGCTTTTGGCTTAACGGTGAAACCTCGTAGAGAACGTCCCTCTGCAGAAGAAATTCGCGAAAAAGTCACCGCACTTTTAAAGCTAGTAAAACTTGAATGGCTAGCCGATCGCTACCCTAATCAACTTTCTGGAGGACAAAAACAACGTATAGCCTTAGCTCGCTCCCTTGCTGTTCAACCGAAAGTCTTATTACTTGATGAACCCTTTGGTGCATTGGATGCTCAAGTTCGTAAAGAATTACGTCGTTGGCTACGGGAATTGCAACATGAACTCAATGTGACCAGTATTTTCGTTACCCATGATCAAGATGAAGCATTAGATATGTCTGATCGTATTGTGGTGATGAATAAAGGTCAAGTGGAGCAAATTGATGAGCCTAGCCAAATCTATCATGCACCGCAAACCCCTTTCGTCACACAATTTGTGGGGGATGTTAATGTGTTCCATGGACACATTGATCAAGGCAATTTAGTCATTGGTGAATTTGCTCATAATTTACAAACACATAGCAATGCGACTCATGCAGTCAATAACCAATCTGCAACGGCTTATATTCGCCCTTACGAACTGACGCTTTCACGCGAATCTCATAATGCCTTAGCGAGTGGTACGATTCATCATATTAATGCTATTGGTTTTATCGTGAGAATTGAAGTGGAAAGCTCGCAAACAGAACAACCGATTGAGGTGATTCTTACCAAAGAAAACTATCTCAATGCGCAGTATAAAATAGGTGATCATGTTTATCTCGTGCCGGATAAATTAAATCTATTTCAAGAAATGAATATTTAGAAAAGCAAAAGTGCGGTCAAAATCAACCGCACTTTTTTACATTTAAAGGAGAGAATTATTTTTTACCTAATTGTGGTAAAACGGAATCTTTCCCTGTAGTTAAGAGGCCTACTTGAGAATAGATACTTAATTTTCCGCGTGTATCTGCTACGTCTAAGTTACGCATGGTTAATTGACCAATACGATCGATTGGATCAAATGGTGCATTTTCCACTTTTTCCATACTTAAACGCTCTGCCGCATAAGTTAAGTTTGGTGATTCCGTATTTAAGATTGAGTAGTCATTACCACGACGAAGTTCTAATGTCACTTCACCAGTCACCGCACGAGCAACCCAGCGTTGTGCGGTTTCACGTAACATCAATGCTTGTGGATCAAACCAACGACCTTGGTATAACAAACGGCCTAAACGTAAACCGTTGATACGATACTGTTCAATAGTATCTTCATTGTGAATACCGGTGACTAAACGCTCATAAGCAATGTGGAATAATGCCATTCCCGGTGCTTCATAAATACCACGTGATTTTGCTTCAATAATACGGTTTTCAATTTGGTCTGACATGCCTAAACCATGACGACCACCAATGCGATTTGCTTCTAAGAAAAGCTCCACCACGTTATCAAATGTTTTACCGTTTAATGCAACCGGCACACCTTCTTCAAAACGAACCGTCACCACCTCTGGTTTCACTTGAACATTTTCATCCCAGAATGCCACGCCCATAATTGGTTTCACAATTTTAATGCCAGTGCTTAATTCTTCTAAGTCTTTCGCTTCATGAGTTGCACCTAACATATTAGAGTCAGTTGAATAGGCTTTTTCTACCGACATTTTGTAGTCAAAACCATTTTCGATTAAGAATTGTGACATTTCAAAGCGACCGCCCAACTCATCGATAAATTGTTGATCTAGCCATGGTTTGTAAATTTTTAAATTTGGGTTGGTTAATAAGCCATAACGGTAAAAACGCTCAATATCGTTACCTTTGAAAGTTGAACCATCACCCCAGATATTCACATCATCTTCTTTCATTGCTGCAACAAGCATCGTACCTGTTACCGCACGACCAAGTGGTGTGGTGTTGAAATAGGTTGCTCCACCAGTCGAAATATGGAATGCACCACATTGAATAGCCGCAATTCCTTCATGGGCTAACTGCGCACGACAATCCACTAAACGCGCATTTTCCGCACCATATTCCATTGCTTTTTTGGGAATTGCATTGTAATCATCTTCATCTGGTTGACCTAAGTTTGCTGTATAAGCATAAGGTACCGCACCTTTTTGACGCATCCAAAGTAATGCCGCACTGGTATCTAGCCCGCCTGAAAAAGCGATACCAACTTTTTGACCTTTAGGTAAATGTTGCAGAATCGTATTTGACATATTTTATTTCCTTCATTGTGGTTATGGTGAGTGAGTCTTTAAAAAGTGCGGTCAAAAATCACTGCGCTTTTCTAACATATCATCGGGATTTGGATAACGATAAGCGAAGCCTAAATCTCGACAAATTTTATTTGCCATAATGATTCGTTTCAGATCCGAATCACTACAATCGAATTGTGGTATGGATAAATCATAAAATACCGCTGCTTTTGTATAATATTCTGCTCGAGTAGGATGAATTGGCGCGCAAAGATGGTAAGTTCGCAATCCATTTGGATTCATGAGTAAGGCAGTAATAGCTTGAACGCAATCCTCTAGATGCACCAAATTAACAGATGAATTACCCTGTTTTAAATTGCGTTTTCCTGCTAAGAATTTAACAGGATGGCGTTGTTTACCAATTAATCCTGCAAGTCGAAGAATATCGCAATGCGATATTCCTGATTGGAACAAGCACTGCTCTGCTTGTATCAGTGTTTTACCCATTTCTGTTTCAGCTGAAAGTTGAGAACTTTCATCAAATTGCCCCGAAATATCAGGAAAAACAGAAGTTGAACTGGTAAAAATCAAGTGCTGTGCACCTTGTTTCTTGGCTTGATTCGCTAAAAAAGCAAGATATTCACAATACTGTTGAGAAGAAAAACTGCTAGGTGGTAGGGTGATAATGAGAGCATCTACATTAAAAAGAGGGCGAATATGGTCTGGTAAACGTTTCATTTCATCAGAAAGCGAAAAAGGATAAGTTTCAATGCCTAGCTGGTGCCATTTCTGAGCATCATCAGGGGATTGTTTTGAGCCTTTTACACACCAACCAAGCTCTTTTAAGTGCAGCGCCAGCGGTAAGCCTAACCAACCTAAACCAACTATTGCAACAGATTTCATACTCTTTTATTCACAATATTTTATCCATAAAAATCCCTGCTATTCTAAAGCATAGCAGGGAGTTTGTTAATGTTATTTTGTTAATAAATCCAAAGCCTCTTGATATTTAGCAACTGTTTTTTCAATCACTTCTTTTGGTACTTTAGGCGCTGGTGGTTGTTTATTCCAACCACTTTGTTCTAACCAATCTCGTACAAATTGCTTATCAAATGACGGTGGATTTGTGCCTTCTTTATAAGTATCAACTGACCAAAAACGGCTAGAATCCGGTGTTAATACCTCATCCATTAAAGTGAGCGTGCCATTTTCATCTAAACCAAATTCAAATTTGGTATCACAAATAATAATACCTTTAGTCAGCGCATATTTGGCTGCCTCAGTATAAAGTGCAATCGCTTTTTCTCTCACTTGTGCCGCTAACTCTGCGCCAATTGCTTTTTCACATTCTTCATAGCTAATATTGATATCGTGATTGCCCACTTCTTCTTTACTTGATGGCGTAAAAATTGGTTCAGGTAATTTGCTTGCTTCAACTAATCCTTCAGGTAATTTCAAACCACAAATGGTACCCGTTTGCTTATAATCTTTTAGCCCGCTACCTGTTAAATAACCACGGACGATAGATTCAATTTTTATTGGTTTCAAACGCTTACATACCACTGCGCGATCTTTTACTAAATCAGCTTCTTCTTTTGGTAACACATCATAAACTGAATCGCCTGTAAAATGATTCGGCATAATATGAGCTAACTTATTGAACCAGAAATTGGAAATTTGAGTAAGAATTTCACCTTTACCTGGGATAGGATCATCTAAAATCACATCAAATGCAGATAAACGGTCACTAGCCACCATTAACATCCGTTTATCATCAATCTCATAAAGATCACGCACTTTTCCCGAATAGATTTTTTTTAGACTAAGTTGTGTCATTGCTTGCACCTTTAATTATAAGAATAAAAAATCGGTGGATATTGTACCGCACTTTTAGCGCAAACGTTTGCTTTTTTTTGTAAAAATAAAAGCGAATAAAAAAACAGGCTTTAAAGCCTGTTTTTTTGTATATCACTTGTCGTCTTATCGCCAAATTGCCCCTTTGGTTTTTGCGCCACGGGTATTGATATTCGTTTTAATTGCACCTTTTAAATTGGCACCAGTAAGATCTGCACCTGCTAAGTTCGAATTGGTCAAATTAGCGCCTTTTAAGTTAGCTTTATGAAAGTTAGCCCCACTTAAATTTGTATTTGTAAAATCAGCCCCTTGCAAATTTGCATTGCTAAAGTTTGCATTAGCAAGATCTGAATTGGTAAATGATTGCCCAGCCAAATCTTGACCTGAGAAATCTTGTCCACCTAAAGCGGCATTAACTTTATCTGAAGATGAACTACCACTAGAGATATATGTTGTTTCACCGTTGTGAGTAATAACGGTACCATTTACGACCGCACTTTTTTTACCCGAGATAGTTTGTACTGATTCTCCACCATCTGTTGCGCTATTAACAATTCTACCATTAACTGTCACTGATTGATTATTATCAGTTTGAGCATAGCTTGATAATGCTGCAAAACCAAATAATGTGATAGCTAATTTTGAATAAACGTGTTTCATGTTTACCTTCCTTCATGTTTACTTTAAATAAATTAACGACTTGGTTCCAAAGTTAATAACCCTTCTAATGGATCATCTTCCTGTAAGGTTGCTATAGCTTTTGTGGCTTTTTCTGTATCAAAGCCAGCAATATTATTTTCAGTTTTAACTGTATGTGTATGATGTGCATCCTGTTGAACTACGACAGGGCTTGGAAGCATATTTGACATTCTTTGCATCCACATACTATTAATATTGCCGCCCGTTGTTCTTCTTGATAACAAGATCGGCAATACTTTTTGTGCTTCACTACTGCCCTGCTCTGCAGCTAATTGATATAACCGAATTGCTTCACCAAAATTCACTGCTACTCCCACACCTTTATGAAAGCGAACTGCTAAATCATAGCTTGCTCCAGCATCTCCAGCTTGAGAGCGTTCTCTTAATTCACCAATCACGCCTGTATTTGGTGGTGAAGAAACAGTCTTAGGCACTGTTTGAATGGCTGGCTCAGATTGACGATTTGAGATAACACGCTGGTTTTGTCTTGCAGCTGAGCTTCCTAAACTAATCGCTTTTTCATTCCAGCGCTGGGCTAATGCATAATTTCCTTTTTGGAAATGGAAGTTAGCCAAGGCATTAGCCGCAACATAATCTCCCATCACCGCAGCATCATTAACCAATCGTTCAGCCTTTGCATTAAATTGACTTAAACCTTTTTGGTATTTTTCTAATATACCTTGCAAATATATTGCTCGAGCATATTTTAGTGAAGCCACTTGCGCTAAATATTGATTAGCTCTTGCAAAATCTCGCGGTAAATTACCACTAAATAGTAAATAGGCATTCGCCATTAACGCCTTTGGATCATTTTGCAAGACAAAATGTTCAAATTCATCATAAGCATTTTGATAATCCTTATTACGGTAACTTTCATAAGCAAATGCCAGAGAAAATCCCGTATTTTGCTCTTGCTGAACAGCTGGGCTCTTAGGCTCAATTGGTTTATTAATCACAATTTGAGCGTAAGAAACCGGAATCCCTGCCAGTAAAGCATAAACAAATAATTTAGATGTTGAATATTTTTTTGACATATCGACCTCCAGGATTATTTGTTTACTTCACTTGATAACTAACTGTTTTGATACCTTTTAAATCATCGCCAAAGATTGTTTTTAATTGCCCCGATAAGGCATTCATATCCTTCACTTTAAGCGGATTAAATGCATCACCGAAGTTAGTTTGAAGCTTATCAGCCACACTATAATATGAGGCCATACACATCACACTTTCTTTACCTTTTTCATTTAAACTTAAAGTAAATGCATCAGAGCCTGGAATTTTCAGCGAATTATTTTTAGAGGTTATACTCTCTCCTTGAACAGGATTTGGATAAACCTGAGTAATACTTTTCGATGCATCTTGGTAGAAACACGCTAAATAAGTTGAATCTCTATCTACATTAACATCCAACTCTAATGTATCGCCACGGCGGTATGATGATTTATTTAAGTTAATCCCAACATTAATTGGTGCATCTTTATCAGAATTTAATACTGGATATCCACCACGAGGCTGATCTTCTTTATCATCTGATGGTTCTAGTCCTACTTTTTTAAAGTTACCATTTGCATCTGTTTTTACATAATTTTTCATTAAGCGTTCATAGCTTTCGAAATTAATGAAACCAGAAGGGGTTGCTTTATTATCTTTTTGGAATGCAGATAGTGCCTCACGGAATTCTTTTGAACTCTTACCATCGACTTTACCGCTGTAATAACCTAAGTTTTTCAAGCCAGTTTGGAAGAATTTCACTTTACTACTATCTCCCATTCCACTATACCAATCTAATAATTCACGTTGGAACTCAGGATGAGCTTGATCAAGTGATAAACATTGCCAGTAAGGAACTTTGGTTAATTTACCTACTAACTCTATTGTCCCTAAATCAACAAGGGTTCGCATTGAGCCACCTAATCCTTGAGAAAGGGCTCGCTCTAAAGAAAACTGAACACCTGTTTTCTTAATTTTAGCTCCAGCATCTACCCCTAGACCTTTACCTGCAGCTACAATTTCATTAGATGAATCAATACCAGGATAAAGCGTACGGGTTAAAAAATCCCCCATATGTAACTCTAGACCTAGTGCGGTTGTCATCAAATCACCTGAAATACCAACTTCACCATCTTCAGCATAAGAAAGTCCTAAGTTATTAGACTTACGTAATACATTTTGATCCACATAAGATACTGCCCCTGAAATATAAAGTTGAGGCGCCGGAATTTGCATACTTCCCGTTGGTAATAAAAGATTTGTTAACGTCTGAACGGTATCTTGCTTTAAAGGATCGATTTCAAAATCAGCGACTTTAAATGCTCCACTGGTTTTTGACATTTGTGATAATGCAGTCATAATCATTTCACTTGCCGCTACGCCTGCTTTCGTTGATGGATCTTTAATTGTTTTCACTGCAATAACAGTTTCACTCACATTACTTTGACGTAATAAATCGTCCATACAGTTTAAGCTATCACTAAAACTTGATATTGATCTAACAGGTTCTACTGCTGGGAGGTTATGAGTCGTTGTTGAGCCAATATATGGTCTATCTTCCTTTAGATTTGTAGCAGATAAAGAACACCCAACTAGATTAGAAATCAAAATATAAGAAATAAGAGTTCTAGAAAATTTCATAAGATACCTTAAGTTATTATTAATTATTTACAGACATTAATTACATCGCCTTTAACAACGACAACATTATTATTCTTATTTTTAGGACCATATCGACCAGAACTAGCGCCTTTTTGAGCAGCAACATTTCCAATATTTGTAGAACAATTTTTAGAACGACCTCCAAAAGCGCTGCCACCTGAAGTATTACTATACTGAGAAACACTATCCTCAGCCTCATTTTCCATCTCTATACCCATGCCAATTCTTGACCATTTTTGGGCCTGAACTTCATGTACTTTTGCTTTATCTAACGGACCTAAACCTTTTCTTGGTACAAGTTCACCATTTCCAGCAAAAACATTAAAAGATAAAAAATATGAAGCCCCAAATAGCATCAACATGTTAAAAACTTTCATGACTTTGTCCCCAACAGAATTTTAAAATATATAAAAAATTGGTTATTAGATAACCAATAACCAATTTATTTATAACTATTCGCTGCTATTAGAACTTAAGTTTTGTACAGCTTTACTACCACCAACAGCAGTGTTCGCTACTGCACCTTGGATATTAGTAGTTTGTACGTTGTTGCCACCAATAGTTACTTTACCGTGGTTAGATGAAATGTTTTGGATTGCTTTACTACCGCCAACTGCTGTATTAGCTACTGCACCTTGAATATTAGTGGTTTGTACGTTGTTACCACCAATTTTAACTGCAGCGTTAGTAGATAAAGCTAAACTTGCTGCAAAGATTGTTGCTGCACTAATTTTAACTAAGTTTTTCATCGTTTTTCCTCTTTAAAAGAAATTGAGCATTACTATGCTTATTAAAATTTATGATTATTTTATATAATCATGAGTTCAGAGCTAAAGATTAATAATCCTTAACAACAGAACCGATATTCACTTCAGATTTACCACCTGAAGAAGAATTAACAATTGAACCAACACTAACTGACTGATTATGGCTTCCGCCATCATTTACTGATGATCCAATATTAATGCTGGCTTTACCGCTACCAGATGCCTTATTTACTAAGGAGCCATTCACAACAACACTTTGGGTATTATTGCCAACGCTTTTACCTACAGCGGAACCAACATTAATCATTGCTTTACCACTGCCAGAAGAAGAGTTATCTACCGATCCACTAACAGTTACATTTTGTGTGCTTCCATAAACGAATGTTGATGATGAGCAAATACCAAATGCAATAAGCAATAATTGTTTAAAACAAAAAGTTTGTTTTTTCATTTTTACCTCAAGATTCCTCATGAGAAAATATTATTCAATCAATGATTGAAAACTGAAATCGGTATATTCCAGCCGAAATTAATCTATCACGGCAAAATCAGCTCAGATCATCGGACCAGTTATTTTTGAACTATAATTAAAAACACTTGTCATGAATTTTTAACTAAAAGTAAAAAATCTATTTTTTTATTTAAATAAAACATTTAGTTAAATAACATACTCACAAATAGGCATACTTAATATTTAATAATTACCCATATAGTTTAAAAGGTTTTATGAATTAATTTAAACGTTAAGGATAGAATTAAACAATCATAATGTTTATAACATAACCAACGCAAACGCTTGCAAAGGTTAAAAAACAATCAATTTTAGTTGCTGTTTTTAAACTAACTCATGACAGAATCGCTATTTTCCTAATTTAATTTGAGCTCAATCTGAAAATCAGCGACAATACAGCATTATTTAAAACAGAAGAAAGAAAACAAATGAGTTATCCATTAGAAGAAGTGAATAAACGTCGCACATTTGCGATTATTTCCCACCCTGACGCGGGTAAAACCACCATCACCGAAAAAGTATTGTTATACGGCAATGCCATTCAAAAAGCGGGCTCTGTTAAAGGTAAAGGCTCTGCACAACATGCAAAATCTGACTGGATGGAAATGGAAAAACAACGTGGTATTTCCATTACGACTTCCGTGATGCAATTCCCTTACAATGAGTGCTTAGTGAATTTATTGGATACGCCGGGGCATGAGGATTTCTCGGAAGATACCTACCGCACGTTAACGGCCGTGGATAGCTGCTTGATGGTTATCGACTCGGCTAAAGGGGTTGAGGAACGTACCATTAAATTAATGGAAGTGACCCGTTTACGCGATACGCCAATTATCACTTTCATGAATAAACTTGACCGTGATATCCGCGATCCGATGGAATTATTAGATGAAGTGGAAAGCGTATTAAAAATCCATTGTGCGCCAATTACTTGGCCGATTGGTTGCGGTAAATTGTTTAAAGGGGTTTATCATTTATATAAAGATGAAACCTATCTTTATCAAAGTGGCCAAGGCTCGACTATTCAAAAAGTACGAATCGTGAAAGGCTTAAATAGTCCTGAATTAGACGCTGCCGTAGGCGATGACTTAGCCCAACAATTACGTGATGAATTAGAATTAGTAAAAGGTGCAAGTAATGAATTTGATCTGGATTTATTCTTAAGTGGTGAATTAACTCCTGTCTTTTTTGGTACTGCATTAGGTAACTTCGGTGTCGATCATTTCTTAGATGGTTTAACCGAATGGGCACCAGCACCACAAGCTCGTCAAGCTGATACCCGCAAGGTTTCAGCAGAAGAAGAAAAATTCACTGGTTTCGTGTTTAAAATCCAAGCCAATATGGATCCAAAACACCGCGACCGCGTGGCTTTCTTGCGTGTAGTTTCTGGTAAATACGAGAAAGGCATGAAACTTAAACACGTGCGTATTGGTAAAGATGTAGTTATTTCTGATGCGCTCACCTTTATGGCGGGAGACCGTACTCATGCTGATGAAGCCTATGCTGGTGATATTATCGGCTTGCACAATCACGGTACAATTCAAATTGGCGATACCTTCACACAAGGTGAAGATCTGAAATTTACCGGTATTCCAAACTTTGCCCCTGAATTATTCCGTCGAATTCGTTTGAAAGATCCTCTCAAACAAAAACAATTGTTAAAAGGCTTAGTACAACTTTCTGAAGAAGGTGCTGTGCAAGTATTCCGCCCATTAAGCAATAATGATTTAATTGTTGGCGCGGTCGGTGTGTTACAGTTTGATGTGGTCGTTTCTCGTTTGAAATCAGAATATAACGTTGAAGCCATTTACGAAACGGTCAATGTCGCAACGGCTCGTTGGGTGGAATGTGCGGATAACAAAAAATTTGAAGAGTTCAAACGCAAAAATGAGCAAAATCTAGCATTAGATGGTGGTGATAATCTTACTTATATCGCTCCAACCATGGTAAACCTGAATCTTGCACAAGAACGTTATCCTGATGTAATCTTCTTTAAGACAAGGGAACATTAATTGTAATACGAAGTGCGGTCAAAACTTATAGTGAATTAAGTACCGCACTTTATGAGAAATAAAATGAAAAAACGACACTTCATCTGTATCGTTCTTATACTAGTTGTTGCATTCAGCTGGCGATGGCGTAATGTTTGTCGAGATATGGAATATTCGATGAACTCGACTAATCATTGTGTAAACCACAGTTTTCCAGAATTCAAGCGTAATATTTCTGTTTGTGCAGGTTTCATTCCTAATGGGTTTTCACTTAATTTGGGTTATCGTGCCACAGTTTTTGTATTTGATCTTAATAAGAATTTACTTGGCTTTTACGATCTTGGCGAAGAATACATGGATGGAATAGGAGATAAGTCTGGTCCATACGTCGATGAAGATACTTTTGATCTTGGCTTACTGGGGCAAGGTAGTGAATTTGATACGACACCATGGTTTCATCGCCGATTAGAAGCAAAACTTATCGAGAGAATGTGTAAATAATATTTTAAACAAAAATGAAATAAACAAAGTGCGATTAAATTTAATCGCATTTTTTATACAAAAGAAATTGAAAAATAAGATGGCTGGGGTACTAGGATTCGAACCTAGGGATGCCGAGATCAAAACCCGGTGCCTTACCGCTTGGCGATACCCCAACTGAAATTCTTTGATTGGAAATAAAGAAGATTTTATTTAGATAGTATGGCTGGGGTACTAGGATTCGAACCTAGGGATGCCGAGATCAAAACCCGGTGCCTTACCGCTTGGCGATACCCCAACTACTATTTGACTGCAAGCTGATAAATGGTGCGGGACGAGGGACTTGAACCCACACACCTCTCGGCGCCAGAACCTAAATCTGGTGCGTCTACCAATTTCGCCAGTCCCGCAAATTTGGTGGCTACAGCGAGATTCGAACTTGCGACCCCAACATTATGAGTGTTGTGCTCTAACCAACTGAGCTATGTAGCCATCATTTGCTTTACCTTATCGGCTTTGCGGGGCGTATTATCCTGATTTGACCTATTCTCGTCAATCATTTTTTTGCAAAAAACAGATTTTTTGATTTAGTTGATTATAAATAAAACGCTTTTGCTATTTTTTGTTCACATCAAGAACGGAGATCATTCCAACAAAACGTTTCCAATGCAGGGTGTTAAATTGCCCAGGAATGTACCAATTAGAAATGGTTCCATCAAGATATAAAGCGTCATGACAACCTATTTTCAGCAAACCTTGACTCAATGTATAAAGGTTAGGCTCACCTTTTATCGTCATCAAGAAAAGTAATTCATTTTGCTTCGTCAAACACACTGCATTACGCTTATGATAGCTTTCTAGGCTTGCTCGAAATTGCGGATTCATTTTTCCATGAATAATCAACATCGGGCCTGATTGCAACGCAAAATCAGGTTTGAGTTTGCTTTTTTGATACGCGGCGGTTGTTAAAATGTAGGGTTTATTTCCAGCAATAGCAAATACCCCATTAGGTTGTACATGGAAGTTACCTTTGCCTGATTTTGTATTTAACGCATTGAGTTCTTTTCCTTGCTCAATCCATAACCCCGCAGGCACATTATTCATGCTATAAATGCCCGCATTCATGACCATTTTCACGTTATAGCTATCTTCTAAGGCATTTTTGAGACGCGTTAAACTTTGATAATCTTTACCTTCAGCATCCTTCCAATGTAGCTGTACTTCTTCGGGCTTTGCTTGAAAAATTCCGTAAGTAATATTGCCATCATCAAAGGTTCGGTATTCAGCTAGGGCTGGCACACTCATCAGTAACGATGCGCAACTAAAAAGTGCGGTCAAAAATTTAATCGTTTTTTTCATTTAAAGGATGGGTTAAATGCAACGCATTGGAAAAGGCATGCAACCCTTCTGCATTCCCTGATCGCATCATGGCTTGCATGGTTTGGGTTGGTGCATGAATAAGTTTATTTGTTAATTTATAACTCAATTCTTGCAGAATTTTTTCAGCATTCTCACCCTGTTGAATTTGGTGTAACGCTTTTTCGAGTAATTCTTGGCGAGTATTCTCTGCCTCATCTCGGTAATGACGAATCAAATTGGAGAATTGATGAACCTTCAACCACTCAAAGAAATCCATGCATTCTTGTGTAATGATATCTTGCGCTTGCTCTGATGCTTGCTCACGTTGAGAAAGATTACGCTGGATAATATCTTGCAAATCATCCACAGTGTAATGATACACACTTTCTAATTCCGAGACATTTTCATCAATATCACGAGGCACGGCGATATCAACCATTAAAGTCGGTCTAAATTGGCGTGCTTTCTCCGCAATTTCAGCCATCGCTTTGGTGATTAAAACATTTGGACTGCCTGTTGAGCTGATAACAATATCAGCTTGATTTAGTGGTGTTTGCAATTCATCAAGCGAATACACATCAATCGGTGTATTAGACGCTAAGTTTTCCACCAACTGCTCAGCACGAGATAAAGTGCGGTTAGCAATCATCAATTTTTTTACACCGTGGCGTAATAAATGACGGCTCACCAATTCAATGGTTTCTCCTGCCCCAACAAGTAAAATTTGTAGTTCACGTAAAGATTCAAAAATCTGACGAGCCAAGCTACAAGCCGCATAAGCCACCGATACGGCACTTTCACCAATATTGGTTTCAGTACGCACACGTTTTGCTGTAGCAAAAGTTTTTTGGAACAAGCGAGAAAGCGTGCTCGAAAGTGGAATATTTGCCGCTTGATAATAATCTTCACTGATTTGGAAAGCTTGCTTCACCTGTCCTAAAATTTGCGGCTCCCCCAAAATTAATGAATCCAAACCACAGGCCACTCGCATTAAATGATTTGCAGCTTGTTGATTTTGATGTGCGTAAATACTTTTATTTAATTCATCGACAGAAAGCTGATGAATGTTAGCAAACCAATTTATACAGTTCGTTTGCCATTGCTTACACTCTTGAGGTGAAATTTGACGATGGTGAAGATAAATCTCAGTACGGTTACAAGTAGAAAGAATAACCGCACTTTCAGCCAAATCTTGTTGGTAAATTTGTTGTAAGGCAAGCTGCCGCTTTTCTTCAGAAAAAGCGACTTTCTCACGAACAGCGACAGACGCTGTTTTATGATTAATGCCTAGAACAAGAAGGGTCATAAAAACCTAATAAAAACAACCGCACTTTTATGAATAGGCGGCTTAAGTAGAAAGTAAAAGTTTCGCTATTTTAATGAATTGTTGAGAATTGAGCAAATTTCAAGAGAAAAAACTCAAACAAATAACTAAAATGAGTTAAAACTTATCTTTCGCTAAACGCCATTGTGTAAAATCGTCTAAATTTTTTGCTTGTAAAAACGGATTAATTTGTTTCTCTAATCCAATTGTTGTCGGCAAACTCGGCTTGCCCTCTGCTAGATAACGTTCCACTAAAACACGTTGATTTTTGACCGCATTTTTATCCGCCAATACCGTTTCCGCAAAAGCTAAATTACCCAGCGTATATTCATGAGCAGGACAAACCACGGTTTCATTAGGTAATTGATTAAAACGCTGCATAGATTCAAACATTTGAGCAAAATTTCCCGTAAATACACGACCACAGCCTGCAGAAAATAACGCATCGCCGCAAAATAGATGTCCATCCACCAAATAGCTGACATGCCCTGCCGTATGACCACCACTTGGCAAAACTTCAATATGATAATGTGCCGTATTAATCACACCACTATCCACAATATTGGTTGCCCCTTTATTTGCACATTCTGTTGGACCGAAAACAGGCACATTAGGATAATATTGCTTAAACTCCGCAACACCTTGCACATGATCATCGTGATTATGGGTTAATAACACCGCTTCTACGTCTAACTTATTCGATTCTAAATAAGGAATTAAACGGGTTATTTCTGGGATATCGATCACAATTACAGGGAAATTTTCTCGTCTATAAAGCCAAATATAGTTATCATTGAGCGCAGGAATAGGAACTAGCATAAATTACCTTATGAAAATAGGATTAACATTGAATTGGAAAGCCAAATGGCACAAACCACTTCTTTCACCTGAAAGTTGGCAAGCGTTACCACAAGGTGAAGCCTATTGTAACGTATTAACATATTATTTTGCCCAATGGACACCAAAAATTTTAGGCTATCAAGTTCTGAAAGTCGGTGCCTTAAGTGGCGAAATTGCCTTTGACTTGCCTTTACGCCATCAAATTGTGCTAGCTGAAAAAACAACACATTTTCCCACCGCACTTTTAAATGAAAGTGATAGCTTGCTCCAAGCATCGCCATTAGCCTTGCCTTTTATTGAAAAAGAAATGGATGCCTGCTTGTTGGCAAACACCTTAAATTTTGCGCAAGATCCTCACCAAATATTGCGTGAAGCACATCGTGTTTTAAAGGATGACGGCTGGATGTTCATCACGTTATTTAATCCGCTGAGTCCCTTGCTTTTCAAACCTAAATTAGGTGAGTTTAAATTTCGACAATATGCTACTTGGCGGGTCATTGACTGGTTATCGTTATTAAATTTTGATGTGATTGCAGAAGAAAGACTATCTATAAAACAAGAAAAGACCACGCTCTGCTCTCCGCTCACGGTCATCATTGCTCAAAAACGAACCTATCCATTAACACTGAATCCGGAGAAAGCGCGGTCAAAAATGCCGGCGTTTTTAGAGCCGGCTGGTGCATTTAAAGAAATAAGAACAGAATGATTATTCTGTGACTTCTTTGATTACTGCAGAAGATGCGTTATTGATCACTGACTCAACGCCTTTTTCTGCTGCAGCTTGAGAAGAATAATATTGGCTACGGCCAATTTCTTGGTGGTTAGCCGCTTTTAATACGAAATAAGGTTTATCATTTTTCGCTACGCGATATTCAAAGTTTTTCGCATCCACACCATTTTTTTGCACTGATGCAATACCGTTTTCAGCTGATGCTTTAGTTTTATAAAGTTCGCTAGTTAAAATCACTTGTCCGTTTGCTGCTTTTAAGTTGAACATAAATTGTCCGTCTTTAGCCACTTTTAATTCATAAAATCCTTGAGCCATGATATCTCCCAATTGGTTGATTTGTTTATAATTTTACCCATGCAGAAAATGCCTTTCCGCGCCAAGCTAATTTACCCTTAAAAATCAAGGAAAACAAGAGTTAAAGCGTATAAATTTTATACTTGATTAGCTCACTAAACTCCCCTATGATGCTGGAACTTTTTATAACAGGAACAATTATGACAGAACAAACCTTTATTCCTGGCAAAGATGCCGCACTTGAAGACAGTATTTCAAAATTTCAACAAAAATTGACCGCACTTGGTTTCAATATCGAAGAAGCCTCTTGGCTTAATCCTGTGCCAAATGTCTGGTCTGTACATATTCGTGATAAGGATTGCCCACAATGTTTTTCTAACGGCAAAGGCGCAAGCAAAAAAGCTGCGCTAGCATCTGCATTAGGTGAATATTTCGAGCGTCTTTCCACCAACTATTTCTTTGCTGATTTCTATTTAGGACAAGAGATTGCTAATGGTGATTTTGTCCATTATCCCACTGAAAAATGGTTTCCAATTGAAAATGAAGCCCTTTTACCAGAAGGGATTTTAGATGATTATTTATGGGATTATTTCGATCCAAATCAAGAACTAACCCCTGAATTGCTTGTGGATCTGCAATCTGGTAATTACGATCGCGGTATTGTCGCGATGCCTTATGTGCGCCAATCCGATCAAAAAACTGTCTATATTCCACAAAGTATCATTGCGAATTTGTACGTCTCTAATGGGATGTCCGCTGGTAACACAAAAAATGAAGCACGAGTGCAAGGGCTTTCAGAAGTTTTTGAACGTTATGTAAAAAATCGCATTATTGCAGAAGCAATCAGTCTTCCTGAAATTCCAAAATCTGTGATGGATCGCTATCCATCTATTCAAGCTTCTATTGCAAAATTAGAGGAAGAAGGCTTCCCTATTTATGCCTTTGATGCCTCATTAGGTGGCAAATATCCTGTCATTTGCGTGGTATTACTCAACCCAAATAACGGCACTTGCTTTGCTTCTTTTGGTGCACATCCAAACTTCCAAGTGGCATTAGAGCGTACAGTAACGGAGCTTTTACAAGGTCGCAGCTTAAAAGATCTCGATGTATTCTCTCCTCCATCATTCAATAATGATGATGTGGCGGAGCACGCCAACCTTGAAACACACTTCATTGATTCTAGTGGTTTGATTTCTTGGGATTTATTTAAAAATACGCCAGATTATGTATTTGTAGATTGGGATTTTTCAGGTTCAACGCAAGAAGAATATGAAAACTTGATGGCAATCTTTAATACAGAGGGAAAAGAAGTCTATATCATGGATTATAACCATTTAGACGTTTACGCTTGCCGCATTATTGTGCCTGGCATGTCTGATATCTACCCTGCTGATGACCTCATTTATGCTAATAACAATATGGGGATGGACTGGCGTGAGATCTTATTGGATCTACCACACCATCATCATGATGCTGAAACTTATGAAGAATTATTAGCAGAATTAGATGAGCAAGATATTGACGATGCCACACGTATTCGTGAATTTATCGGTATCGTGGCACCAAAAGCAAGCGGTTGGACCACATTACGTGTTGGTGAACTTAAATCCATGCTCTACTTAGCATTAGGTGAATTAGAATTAGCCTTAGATTGGGCAAACTGGACAATGAATATGAACAGCTCTGTGTTTACACCAGAGCGTGCAAATTACTATCGTGCCTTAATCAGTATCATTGAATTGCATTTAGACAGTACTCGCGAGCCACAACAATATCGCACTGTATTTGAAAAAATGTATGGCAAAGAAGCCGTTCAACAAGCTTGGGCTGCGGTAGCAGAAAAAGGTAACCCGTTCTATAACTTGCCAGCCAGCAATGAAACGCTTGGAAACTTCAAAGAACACCAAGCTTTACTTGGCGCTTATGCGAAATTACAAAAAGCTAAACGAGAAAATTGGAAATAGACGATTTTCTCTCAATCATAAGGCGGACTTAATGTCTGCCTTATTCATTTCTGCATTAAAAAACTGCTTTAAAATCAACCGCACTTTTCACACAAAAACGCTTAAATTTATGCTATAATCCGTCACAATTTTTTGATCAAAAAAGGAATAAAAATGACGGATTCAATCCATTCCTCTATTACCCCAGTCAATATCGAAGAAGAACTAAAATCTTCTTACCTTGACTACGCCATGTCGGTGATTGTTGGGCGTGCTTTGCCCGATGTGCGTGACGGTTTAAAACCGGTGCATCGACGTGTACTTTTCTCCATGGATCAATCTGGCATCACTGCCGGCAAAAAATACGTAAAATCTGCCCGTGTGGTAGGTGATGTAATCGGTAAATATCACCCACACGGTGATTTTGCGGTGTATGACACCATTGTGCGTATGGCACAGCCGTTCTCATTGCGCTACATGTTGGTAGATGGGCAAGGTAACTTCGGTTCAATCGACGGTGACGCGCCTGCGGCAATGCGTTATACCGAAGTCCGTATGCAAAAAATCACCCAAGCGTTATTAACTGACTTGGATAAAGAAACCGTAAATTTCTCGCCAAACTATGATGGCGAATTAATGATTCCGGATGTATTACCAACCCGTATTCCTGCACTTTTAGCAAACGGTTCTTCCGGTATTGCGGTGGGGATGGCAACCAACATTCCACCACACAACTTAAATGAAGTTTTAGATGGATGCTTGGCTTATATTGATAACGAAAACATCACCATTGATGAGTTAATGCAATATATCCCGGGCCCAGACTTCCCAACAGCGGCATTAATTAATGGCCGTAAAGGGATTGAAGAAGCTTATCGCACTGGTCGCGGCAAAGTGTATGTTCGCGCTCGCGCTAGCGTAGAAACCACGGATAAGGGAAAAGAGCAAATCATTGTGACTGAATTGCCTTATCAAGTGAACAAAGCCAAATTAGTGGAAAAAATTGCTGAGCTTATCAAAGATAAAAAAATCGAAGGCATCAGCAATATTATCGACCTTTCGAACAAAGAAGGGATCCGCATTGAAATCGACATCAAACGCGATGCCGTAGGCGAAGTGGTATTAAATCACCTCTATGCGCTTACCCAAATGCAGGTGACTTTCGGGATCAACATGGTGGCTTTAGATCACGGTCAACCACGTTTATTCAACTTAAAACAAATCATTGAAGCCTTTGTGATGCACCGTCGCGAAGTGGTGATTCGCCGTTCTTTATTTGAATTGCGTAAAGCCCGCGAGCGTACGCATATTTTAGAAGGTTTAGCGGTTGCAACATCAAATATCGATGAAATCATCGATATCATCCGTCAATCGAAAGAGCGTAAAGAAGCGGCAGAAAAATTAATTTCTCGTCCTTGGAAACTGAATAACGAAATTTTAGGTTTGCTTGATGCAGCGGCACGTCCGGCTGAGTTAGCGGCTGAATTTGGTATTAAAGGTTCTGATTACTACCTTTCTCCTGAACAAGTTGATGCAATCCTAGAACTTCGCTTACATCGCTTAACTGGTCTAGCTACCGAAGAAGTGATCAATGAATACAAAGAGTTATTAGTTAAAATTGCAGAACTTCTGCACATCATCAACAGCCCTGAGCGCTTGATGGAAGTAATTCGTGAAGAGCTTGAACAAGTACGTGCACAATTCGCCGATGAACGTCGTACTGAAATTACCGCAGCTTCCGGTGATATTGATTTAGAAGATTTAATTGCCCAAGAAGATGTTGTCGTGACCCTTTCTCACGAAGGTTATGTGAAATATCAACCACTTACCGACTACGAAGCTCAACGTCGTGGTGGTAAAGGTAAATCCGCAACGAAGATGAAAGATGAAGACTTCATCGAAAAACTCTTAGTGGCGAATACTCACGATACGATTCTCTGCTTCTCTAGCCGTGGTCGCTTATATTGGTTGAAAGTCTATCAATTACCACAAGCTAGCCGTGGCGCGCGTGGCCGTCCAATTGTCAATATTCTACCGTTACAAGAAAATGAGCGCATCACCGCAATCTTGCCAATCTCTGCTTATGAAGAAGATAAATTCGTCATCATGGCAACGGCCGGCGGTATTGTGAAGAAAATTGCGTTAACTGAATTCAGCCGCCCACGTTCAAGCGGTATCATCGCCTTGAACTTACGTGATGAAGATGAATTAATCGGCGTGGATATCACGGACGGTTCTAACGAAATCATGTTGTTCTCTTCGCAAGGTCGCGTAGTGCGTTTCGCTGAAAGTGCAGTCCGTGCAATGGGTCGTTTAGCAACAGGTGTACGCGGTATTAAACTTGCCCTCACTAACGACATCGCTGACGATGAAAGTGCGGTCGAAATTGAAGAGGTTTCTGATGATAATGCAGAAGAAACACTCGATCTCAACATCGATAAAGTGGTTTCCTTAGTTGTGCCGAAAAATGACGGCGCCATCCTTACCGCGACGCAAAATGGTTATGGTAAACGTACACAATTAAGCGAATACCCAACCAAATCCCGTAATACCAAAGGGGTGATTTCGATTAAAGTGAGCGAACGTAACGGTAAAGTCGTTGCCGCGACACAAGTAGAAGAAACCGACCAAATTATGCTTATTACTGATGCCGGTACTCTAGTACGTACTCGTGTAAGTGAAGTGAGCATCGTTGGCCGTAACACCCAAGGGGTTCGTTTAATTCGTACCGCAGAAGATGAGCACGTAGTTAGTCTTGAACGTGTTTGTGATGTGGATGATGAAGACGAAGACACCGAAAATGTAACTTCTGAAGAATAATTGATCTTCCATTAAATAAAAGCCCTGCGTTTTGATTCGCAGGGCTTTTTTATTGTTATCTAAAAATCTCTTTTAGAGATCTATTCTATTGATGAAAACTACTCGCCTTCTTCTAATTCATCAGCCATTGCAGCCAAAATTTCACGGGTTAAATACGCTAATGAACGATAGAAAGGAAGTGTGGCATAAGTTTCCACTTGGGTTAAGAATTTCGCTGCGCAAGGCAAGAGGAAATCGCCGAATAAATCTTGTTGAGCAGATAGCGATTCCGTGTTGTCTTCTAACCAAGAAGCCGTAAGCAATAACAAAGCGAAATGATCCACGTTTTCTGCTTCCGGTACATTACGGGTATTACGAAAATCCACAAAACGTTGCACATCCATATCGTAGCTTGAAATGGCTGTAGGTACGTTCCCTTCTGCTCCGAATAATTTTTGATATTCGCGATCAAGCAACGTCAAATCAATTTTCATCTGCAAATTATCTATGGCCGCTTCGCTTTCCTTATCTGTAGAAAGCGCCCAGACTTGACTTAAACCTTGTTGCTGCAACCAATCAAATACCCCACTTAAAATTAGATCAGTGGGACTACGATAAAATAAATTGCCGAATAGGCGGCTTATTAAAGAAAAATTATTCACTTGAGTTTCTGACATCTGTTGCTTTCCTATGATTGTGCTCACGATTGAGCTAAAAGTGCGGTCAATTTTTCCGTTGTTTTTTCAGCTGCTTCATCAAGCATCGCTTGGCGAGTAGCATCATCGATAATATGAACATCGCCAAATAAAGTGTAATCCACATTCTCGATACCGCAATAATTAAATAAACCATTGATTAAACAATGATTGAGGGATTTATCCACGCCGTATTCTTGATATTTTGCGACGCTACTCCCTATGGTGATAAATTGTTGCATCGCTTTATCTTGAAGCAGACCTTTGGATTCACCATTTTCTGTTTTATAAGCGAAACCATGGCTTAATACACGATCCAAATAGCCTTTCAACATGGCGGGGAAACCCATCCACCATAAAGGATAAACCATCGTAATCAAATCTGCTTGGCGAATAAAATCATGTTCCTGCTGAATTTCCGCCGGGATAATCCCCTTATTGGCCGATTGTAATTCTTCAAAGGAAATTATCGGATTAAATTCCATGGTATAAAGATCGCGCAAATGGGTTTCAACACCAAGCTGTTGGCTTGCTTTTACAACGCGATCCACGATGGCACGACCAAAACTTTTTTGGCTATTGGGATGCGCAAAAATAATCAAATGATTCATTCTGTTACCTTTTTAACTAACAATGTAATGCCATCAACGCGTTCTACCACCACAAGATCGTTCACTGTTAAATGCTCGCCTTGGATACGCCATGTGGTATCGCCAAAAGCACCGCGACCAATCCCGTTAGAACCGATTTCTAATACTGTGCCTTTTTTACCTAACAAAGTATGATCCCGTTGATTTAAGGTCGTGCGTGATTGATCCTGATTATCTTTGCTATGTTGGTATTTCCACCAAAGCAACGAGAGAATAATCGCTAAAATTGCATAAAAAACGGCTAACGCGGTTAAGGATAAACTCGGCACCAACGCCATTACGCCTGCTGCCACAATCGCAGCCAAGCCCCACCACAATAAAAATACGCCGGGTACAAGGATTTCAGCAATTAACAATACAAAACCTAATACCAACCAATGCCAAACCGACCAAGTTGTTAACCAATCTGCCATATCAACTCCTTGAGAGAAAAAGTGCGGTCATTTTTAACCGCACTTTAAGAAATTACGCTTTTTTGTCGCCTTTTAACAGTTCGGCAATGCCCGCTACCGAGCCGATTAAATTGCCGGCTTCAAGCGGCATCATCACCACTTTGCTGTTCGGTGAACCACCGATTTGTTTTAAGGCTTCTGTATATTTTTGTGCGATAAAGTAATTGATCGCTTTGGTATCACCGCTAGCAATCGCTTCTGACACCATTTGGGTTGCTTTCGCTTCCGCTTCTGCTGCACGCTCACGTGCTTCTGCTTGTAAGAAGGCTTCTTGACGCTCCCCTTCCGCTTTCAGAATGCGGGCTTGTTTTTCCCCTTCTGCACGTAGAATTTCCGCCTGACGAATACCTTCCGCTTCCAAGACTTCCGCTCGTTTATTACGTTCTGCCTTCATTTGCGCATTCATGGAATCAATCAATTCACGTGGTGGACGCACATCGCGAATTTCAATACGGGTAACTTTAATCCCCCAAGGATTGGTCGCTTCATCTACAATTGCCAACAAACGACCGTTAATGGAGTCACGTTGGGAAAGCATTTCATCCAATTCCATCGAACCTAATACGGTACGAATGTTGGTCATAGTTAAATTGATAATCGCCTGTTCTAAATGATTCACCTCATAAGCCGCGCTACGGGCATCAATCACCTGAACGAAACAGACCGCATCAATAGATACGTTGGCGTTATCCTTAGAAATGACTTCTTGTGATGGAATATCTAATACCTGTTCCATCATATTGATCTTACGGCCAACACGATCCACAAATGGTACGACAAAGTTTAAGCCAGGCATTAAAGTGTGGGTATAACGCCCAAAACGCTCAATCGTCCAGTTATAACCTTGCGGTACAGTTTTGAGTGCTGAAAAAAGTACGACGACAACTAATACAATAAAGACGATTGCGGCAACGGATAAGCCTTCCATAGATTGCTCCTTAATAATGAGGAAATATAAGAAAAGTCTATCAAATTAGACCGCACTTTGTATATAAATATATTTATCGTTTTCTCTTATAAATTCAAAAAGATGCGTAATGCAATTAGGGGCATCTAAATCTTGATGAGAGACAAATAAAAGTTGGGTTTTACTGTTATTGACCAATTGCTCAATAAAATGTTTTACGAGCTTGCGATTTAATCCATCAAGCCCTTGAAAAGGTTCATCTAAAATCAAAACAGGCGGATATTTCACCATCGCACGAGTAATGAGCAATAAACGTTGCTGCCCCCAAGAAAGTGAACGAAATGGCTTTTTAGCTAAATGAGTAAGATTTAAACGAGCCAACCACTGCATGGCTTTCAAACGAATTGCCTCTGGTACTTGTTGATAAATCCCAATACTGTCAAAAAAGCCAGAAATAATCACATCTAGCACGGAACAATTCACACGATAATCTAAATGCAGTTGGCTGCTTACGTAACCAATCTTTTGTTTGATATCCCAAATGGTTTC
>JAHZCF010000018.1 GCA_019423005.1 Haemophilus sp. | reverse complement strand
ATAGGCATTTCAGATGCCTTTGCAAGATCTTTTTGTAAAAAAATGTAAATTTTTTTGCTATTTGCTTACAAACGCACCAACATGACGAGAAAAAATCATTTTAAAACGGTAATACCATCAAATCCCCAGAGAGCCAACGCTTGTTCTAATTGGTGTTTATTCTCTACGTCTTGCGTACAAAATACCTGATTTTTTACCTCTGATTGTGACCGCACTTCTAATTTATTAAGTAAGAACTGCAATCGCTTGGCAATGGCGAATCCTGGATCCATAAAATTCTTCACTTGAGGTAAGCAAATTTGTATTTCATCTTTTATTAAAGGGAAATGGGTACAGCCTAAACAAATCGTATCTAAGTTCTCTATTGAAGCCCAAGGACTTAATTCATTTTTCAATGCAATCAAATCGACCGATTTCCCTTGGATTTTATGCTCTGCGATTTCAACCAGTTTAGTTGAGCCTAATCGTTCAACTATACAATGGGAGGCAAACTGATGAATAAGATCATTAACATAAGGGCGTTTAACCGTACCCTTTGTCGCCAACAGTCCAATATGTTTCGTTTGTGAGATTTCTGCTGCAGGCTTAATAGCTGGTACGGTTCCTACAATTGGAATAGAAAATTGTTCACGCAAAGGCGGTAACACCACCGTACTCGCGGTATTACAAGCAATCACAATAGCATCAAGTGGATAATTTTGATTAATTTTTTTACAAATATCCAATGTTCGCTGAATGATTGTTTCTTCTGATTTTTCTGAGTAAGGAAAACCTGCATTGTCAAAGCAATACAAATAATGGTTATCAGGCATCAGCTTTTTCGCTTCCCGATAAACACTCAAGCCCCCCATTCCAGAATCAAAGAAAAGTACCGTTGATTTATTCATTTATAAAACTCTTTCAAAAATAACCGCACTTTAGGCATTCGAATAAATTTCTCGATTATTTAGCCAACGACGGATTAAACTTTCTGCCACATCCGGATATTTTACAATTAATGCCTTAGCATAATGTTGAACGGTTGGGATCATTTTACTATCGCGCATTAAATTCGCCACTTTAAATTCGGCAATTCCTGTCTGTTTAGTGCCCAATACTTCACCTGGACCACGAATTTCTAAATCTTTCTCTGAAATCACAAAGCCATCTTGGCTATCACGCAATACCTGTAAACGTTTTTGCGACACTTTGCCCAACGGTGGTTTATACATTAAGACACAAAAAGACGCCGTACTGCCACGCCCTACTCGTCCACGTAGCTGATGAAGTTGTGATAAACCCAAACGCTCAGCATTTTCAATGATCATTAGACTGGCATTCGGCACATCTACGCCTACTTCGATTACGGTTGTGGCAACAAGCAAATCGAGTTCTGCATTTTTAAATGCAGCCATAATATCTTGTTTTTCTTGCGGTTTCATTCGTCCATGTACAAGGCCAATTTTAAGCATCGGCAACGCTTTCGTTAAATCTTCCCAAATTGCCTCGGCTGCTTGCGCTTCTAGTACTTCAGACTCATCAATCAACGTACAAACCCAATAAGCTTGGCGTTTTTCATTAATACAAGCATTTTTGACTCGAGCAACGATTTCATCGCGACGCTCTTCTGAAATAACAACTGTCGTAATCGGCGTTCTGCCTGGAGGTAATTCGTCAATAATCGACGTATCGAGATCAGCATAAACCGTCATCGCTAATGTTCTCGGAATTGGCGTAGCTGTCATAATCAGTTGGTGTGGATAAAATCCTGCTTTTTCGCCTTTTTCTCGCAACATCAAGCGTTGATGTACACCAAAACGATGCTGCTCATCAATAATCACCAAGGCTAAATCAGCAAATTCCACTTCTTCTTGGAATAAAGCATGCGTGCCCACCACCATTTGTACCGCACCGGACTTAATTTTTTCCAATTCCGCTTGGCGAGCTTTTCCTTTTACCTTACCTGCTAACCAGCCTACTTCAATACCAAAAGGCTCTAACCAACGGCGGAAATTATTGGCATGCTGTTCCGCTAAAATTTCCGTTGGTGCCATTAAAGCCACTTGTTTGCCATTATCAATCGCTAATAAGGCAGCTAAGGCTGCCACTAACGTTTTCCCAGAGCCAACATCCCCTTGAACAAGTCGCATCATCGGATAATCTTTTGCTAAATCCTGTTCAATATCTGCTACCACTCTATTTTGGGCATTTGTTGGTTGAA
>JAHZCF010000017.1 GCA_019423005.1 Haemophilus sp. | reverse complement strand
GCCGCAGAACAAATTTTAAAAATATTGGAAATAAAATGACCGAATTAAATCAAGAACAAGAGACCTATTGTGGTTTTATTGCCATTGTAGGCCGCCCAAATGTAGGGAAATCCACCCTGTTAAACAAAATTTTGGGTCAAAAAATCTCGATTACTTCCCGCAAGGCGCAAACCACGCGTCACCGTATTGTGGGAATTAAAACGGAAGGCATCTACCAAGAAATTTATGTAGATACGCCGGGACTTCATATCGAAGAAAAACGAGCGATTAACCGTTTAATGAACCGCGCAGCAAGCTCAGCGATCGGTGATGTGGATCTTATTATTTTCGTCGTGGATGGCACACATTGGAATGCCGATGATGAAATGGTGTTAAACAAATTACGTAACGCCAAAGCACCTGTTGTACTCGCCATCAACAAAGTTGATAACGTCAAGAATAAAGATGATTTGTTGCCATTTATTACTGATTTAGGCAGTAAGTTTGATTTTGCGCACATTGTGCCGATTTCTGCACAACGTGGTAATAATGTGCATCAATTAGAGAAAATTGTTCGTCAGTCCTTACGTAAAGGTGTTCATCACTTCCCTGAAGATTACGTGACCGATCGTTCACAACGTTTTATGGCGTCAGAAATTATCCGTGAAAAATTGATGCGTTTTACTGGTGAAGAATTACCTTATTCTGTGACCGTTGAAATTGAACAATTCAAAGTAAATGAGCGTGGTACTTACGAAATTAATGGTTTGATTTTAGTTGAGCGCGAAGGCCAAAAGAAAATGGTGATTGGTGCTCAAGGGCAAAAAATTAAAACCATTGGTATGGAAGCGCGCGCTGACATGGAACGCTTATTTGATAATAAAGTACACCTTGAACTTTGGGTTAAAGTGAAGTCTGGTTGGGCAGACGATGAACGCGCCTTAAGAAGTCTAGGTTATATGGATGAATAAAAACTTGAGTAATACTCTATACTATTCTATTATTAGCGAAATTTTTATGTTTACTAATAAAAACAAGGAGATGGTAGATGAGTATCTATGCCTTAAAACCCAAATTTCAGAATTTACTTCGGCCTTTAGTTAGACAATTAGCAGCAAAAGGCGTAACAGCAAATCAAGTTACGCTAATTGCTTGCTTACTTTCAATTTTATTAGGTGTGGTTCTCGCACTATTCCCGACATTTTCCACTCTTTTCTTCCTTATTCCTATTTGGTTGTTTTTGCGTATGGCGTTAAATGCTGTTGATGGCATGCTAGCACGTGAATTTAATCAAAAAAGTCGATTAGGGGGTTATCTTAATGAAATTACTGATGTCGTCTCTGATGCAGCACTTTACCTTCCTTTTGCTTTTGTCGCGCCTTTTGATGGCGTTCAAATCTCAAGTATTATTTGGCTTGCCGCGTTGAGTGAGTTATGTGGTATTTTGGGGCAAGTTCAAGGCAAAACGCGTCGTTATGATGGCCCAATGGGTAAAAGCGATCGTGCATTTGTGTTTGGTGTGCTCGGTTTACTCTATGCGGTGAGTGGTAGTTTGCATTCATTTTTCTGGTGGGTAGCAAATATCCTGATTATCTTGCTCATCGTGACTTGTATTAAGCGAGTAAAAAATGGATTAGCGGAAGTAGCGGAGTAATAGGAGTAAATATGATCGCGAGATTAATCGATTTTTTATTGTGTCGTTTTGCCTCTTTTATTACAGGTGTTCGACCTCAA
>JAHZCF010000016.1 GCA_019423005.1 Haemophilus sp. | reverse complement strand
AAAAATAAAGATTAGTAAAAAGATAAAATCGGTCGGCTATTGTACAGATTTGTGGGAATTCTGGCTAGTGTAAAATGGACTTTTACCCATTTCGGTATAGAAAAAGTGCGGTTAAAATCACCTGAATTTTAACCGCACTTTGTTTAGTATCCTTCTTCCTCCATATTAGGTAGGAATGTTTTTTGTTTGATTCGTTTTACTCTCGTTTCAATTCGTCCATCTGGATGTAGCTCAATTTCACGCCAGCCTGGTTGTAAGGTATCTAACGCAAAATGATTACTGTCCGGCTTAAATTGAATACAAGTCGCTGGTGTTGCCATGGTTTGATAACCTTGCCAATAGCCATCGACTTCTTGATGAATATGCCCGTATAAAATCCCTTTTACATTGTTGAATTGAGCAAGAACCACTGAGAATTCATGAGCATTACGTAAATTATGCTGATCAAGCCATGCTGAATTTGTTGGCAATAAATGGTGATGTAATACAACCAAACTATGACGTGCTGGATTTTCAGCTAATTTTGTTTTTAACCAATCTAACTGATAAGTACTCAATTCACCATGAGGCACACCAGATAGTTGGCTATCTAACAAAATCACTTGCCAATGTTTGCCTAGAAGTAAATGTTTTGATGCATTAATAGGCGATTGGCTTAAATGCTCTGCCATTTTAGGTTGGAAATCATGGTTACCCGGAAGCCAAAATACCCATTTATTTAACGGTTTAACCATTTCAACAAATCGCAGATAGCCTTCGTCGCTACTATCTTGTACCAAATCCCCTGTTGCAAGCACAACATCGTACTCAAAAGACTCTAACTGAATTTCTTTTAATACCTGAGAAAAACTTTCGTGCGTGTTGATACCTAATAAGTCTTTGCTTGTATCTTTAAACAAATGAGGATCGGTAATTTGTAATAATTTAACAACTTCACTCGCAGGTTCGTATTCAAATCTATTGTTCATGGGACTCCTATTGCCAGCGTTGCTGCAATTGGGCGTAATTTAATTGAAGCCATTGCAAGCCCATTACTGCAATGCCATTATCAATTTTTCCTTCACACATCCATTGATAGGCTTGTTCACGTTTCACCACATGAACACGAATGTCTTCATTCTCTTCTGCTAAACCATGAAGTCCCTTGGCTTGCGAGCTATCTACTCGTCCGACAAACAAATGAATACGTTCGACGACACCGCCCGGGCTATCCCACACGCTTAAACAATGTGTGAGATCTTGAACGGATACGCCTGCTTCCTCTTCACTTTCACGCAAAGCGACTTCTTCAGGTTGTTCACCCTCTTCTACCATCCCGGCGATCAATTCTAATAACCAAGGGGAACGAGCTGATTCAGGTTGATATGCACCAATACGTACTTGTTCAACTAAAACCACTGCATCTTCTTCCGGATCGTAAGCAATCACTGCAGAAGCGGCACCTTTGACCAATAACTCACGTGTCACAATGCCACTTTCGCCACCGGCAAAAAGCTTATGTTTAAACTTTACTTTCTTAAGTGTAAAAAAACCTTTATAAACAGTTTCTTCATTAAGAACTTCTATATCATGCTGACTAAACTGTTGAATTTCTGACATCATTACTCTCCTAGTATCGAGGTCGCATAATACTCCCATAAAAAAATAAAAAAAACTGAACCCTCTATTTTTTTGTCGAAACTTTGAAGCCGGTCACAAAAAAAGAAAACCTATGATGATTTCTTATTCATCATAGGTTTACATTAAGAATCTATTAAATTAACAAACGCGGCTGGTAATTACCCCATCAGCCACTTTCGTTTTAATAGTGTCGCCTTTTTTGACTTGCTTCACACTCACAATGGCATGTCCTTTGGGATCTTCTGCGATAGAATATCCTCGTGCCAATACTTTTAATGGGCTTAATCCATCTAACTTACCACACAATGTTGCTAATTTATTTTGACGTTCAGTGACTTGACGATTCGCCCCTAAATTTAACCGCACTTGTAACTGAGCTAAATATTGGGATTGTTTTTGCAATCGATAAGGCAACGGATTTTGTTTTAAGCGCGCGGAAAGTGCGGTCAATTTTTGTTGCGTTTTATCCATTTGACGCTGCATCGCTAACACGAGACGATGATGTAATTGCGCCGTTCTAGTTTTTTGCATCAACAATTGATTTTGCGGATGTTGGTTTTGCAGGCGTAAACGTAACTGTTGTAAACGTTGTTGTTGATGACTAAAAATACGATCCAACGCCATCTCTAAGCGCTGTTGTTTATAGGCTAACTGTTGTAGTAATTCCTGCTGATTGCGACTCACTAACTCCGCCGCTGCAGAGGGTGTCGGCGCGCGTAAATCTGCCACAAAATCTGCGATGGTGACATCTGTTTCATGACCGACTGCACTGATAATCGGTAAATTTGAACGGAAAATCGCACGTGCGACTTCTTCTTCATTAAAGCACCAAAGATCTTCTAAAGAACCACCACCACGGCCGACAATCAATACATCCACTTCTTGACGCGCATTAGCGAGATCAATCATTTGGACGATTTCAGTCGTTGCTTCCTTGCCTTGCACTGCCGTTGGATAAATCACTACTTTTAAACTGGGATCTCGGCGAGCTAAAATATGCAGAATATCTTGTAGAGCTGCGCCAGTCGAAGAGGTCACAATACCTACGGCTTTAGCAAAGTCCGGTAAGCTTTTCTTCAAGTTTTGTGCAAACAATCCTTCAGCCGCCAATTTCATTTTTAGCGCTTCAAATTGCTGTTGCAACAATCCCTCACCAGCAGGGTGCATAGATTCAATAATCAGCTGATAATCACCGCGAGGCTCATATAAACTGACATTCGCTCGGACCAAGACCTGCATGCCGTTTTGCGGACGAAACCCTACGCGCAAATTTTTCATGCGGAACATCGCACAGCGAACCTGGGCATTTTCATCTTTCAGCGTTAAATACCAATGCCCAGACACAGGTTGAGTGAAATTAGAAATCTCTCCTGTAAGCCAAATCTGTGAAAAATTCCCTTCCAACATTTGGCGGGCTGCGCTGTTAAGCTGGGAAACGGAGTAAATGTTTTCAGACATTATTCAATCAACACCCAACCGTCATCCAGCCAGTTACAAATCGAATCAAGCAATAATTCCATCGTGCTTTCAGGATCTTCTGTATCATTCACTAAGTTATTTAAGAATGCCCAATCTAGCGCTTCACCATCGGAAAGACGTTTCAATACTTCTGCTTCAATGACATTTACTTCATCCAACCATTCGCCATTAGCATAAATGCGGAGCGGATTTTCGGTGTAAAGCAATTTGCAGTTATTGTCCTGTATTAATACACCTTGTTCCTCTTCTAAAATTGACCGCACTTCGTCAGGTTCGGACATTTCATCGGATACTAACATTTCATAGCGACGCGAACTCACTGTGCCTGCTACCGCTTGTTTGAACAAGGCATCAAAGGCTTCAGACTCTGCCAATTTCGCTAAGAATTGTTTTTTCATTGCCTGAATATTTTCATCTGCCAATTTGCCCGTACGCTGCTCTGCTTGCGTTAAACGTAACGGTAATTGGAATTCGCTTAAATTCAATTCAGGATCTTGATGACAAAACGCTTTATTCACGTTATCAAAAATGTCTGCTAAATTCGGGTAACGTAAACCGAAAGAAAAAGTCAAACAATCATCTTCTGCCACACCATAATGCGACATACGAGCCGGAATATAAAGAATATCGCCCGGATTCATCACTTCATCTATCACCAATTCGCCCATATCATCAAAAATACGAATCGGCTGATTCGGTTTAAATTCTGTGGAAGAATCACACCATTTACCTAACTGCCAACGACGGTGGCCATAGCCTTGTACCAAAAACACATCATATTCGTCATAATGCTTACCAACGGAACCGCCTTTAGGCGCATAGGACACCATAATATCGTCGCGTTGCCATTGTGGAATAAATCCAAACTTATTCCAAAGCTGACCGAGTTCTGTACTCCATTGTTCTAAATTTTGGACGAGCACCGACCATTTCTCGGGTACATCTGCAAAATCTTCTTCGGATAACGGACTGAAAAACACTTTCCAATTATCATCTGAAAAGGTTTTCACTAAACGCGCGGTCACATCTTCGCCTTGTGCTAATTCGATAATATCCTCAGGCTCAAATTGACCAACAATTTCAGGTAAACCATTACGAATAATCAATGGTTTTTTCTGCCAATAATCACGCAGGAAAATTTCAGGGGTAATGCCCTCAGGCAGACAATATTGGTTGGAAAGTGCGGTCATTTTTTTACTCCTTTTCCTGTTTTTCTTGTTGAGCTTTTTCTTGTGCGGCTTTGGCTTGCTCTGCTGCACGTTTACGACGAATTTCTTTAGGATCGGCTAATAATGGGCGGTAAATTTCAATACGATCGCCGTCTTTTAATTGATCGTTTAGTTTTGCTGGACGGGAATAAATCCCCACTTTATTTTCACGCAAATCGATCTCGGTAAACTGTTGTAAAATGCCCGATTGTAAAATAGCCGTTTGAATCATTGTGCCTTCATCCACTTTGAAGGACTTCAAATAATAGTGATCCGGCAAGGCATAAGCGATTTCAATATTAATTTGTTTCATGTTTTATTCTGTCTTAATGAGTTTTCCGTTATTATAGCGGAAAAGTGCGGTCAATATTAACGATAAAATCAGGAGCACATCATGAATTGGGTATTTTTTGCTATTGGTTCAGCCTTTTTCGCTGGACTTACCGCTATTTTAGGCAAATTAGGGGTTGAAGGCATTAACAGCAATCTTGCGACATTTATCCGTACGATTGTGGTTTTACTCGTTACAGCAGGTATTATCAGCGCACGTAACGAATGGCAACTGCCACAACATATTGCTGCAAAACCGTTTACCTTTTTAATTCTTTCCGGTGTGGCTACGGGCCTATCTTGGCTTTGTTATTATCGCGCGTTACAAATGGCGCCCGCCTCTTGGGTTGCGCCCATTGATAAACTCAGTGTGGTCATTGCCATTATTTTAGGCGTAGTTTTGTTGGGTGAACCCTTAAGCATGAAATTAGTCATAGGAAGTCTATTAATTCTCTCAGGTGTTTTAGTCTTAGCCTTATAGATTGAGAAATTAGCCCTTTTTCGCTACAATACGCCACTATTTTTATTCAAGCAGAAAACTATGTCTGAAATTAAACTCATCGTGGGGCTGGGAAACCCTGGCGATAAATATGCGGAAACCCGCCACAATGCAGGTGAATGGCTGATTGAGCGTTTGGCTCGTCGCTTTAATGTTTCGCTTAATGCAGAAAATAAATTCTTCGGTTATGTAGGAAAAACACTGATTAACGGCAAAGAAGTCCGTTTTTTAGTGCCAACGACGTTTATGAATTTAAGTGGAAAAGCGGTAGGCGCACTTGCTAATTTTTATCGCATTAAACCAGAAGAAATTTTAGTGCTACACGATGAATTAGATTTACCGCCGGGCACCGTAAAATTAAAACAAGGTGGCGGACATGGCGGTCACAATGGTTTAAAAGATATCGTAGCTCAGCTTGGTAACAGCAATAATTTCTATCGTTTACGCATTGGCATTGGCCATCCTGGACACCGTGATTTAGTTTCAGGTTTTGTGCTTAACAAACCCGCGCCAGCAGAAAGAGAAGTACTCGATAAAGCGTTAGACGAAGCCACCGATTGCATTGAATTGCTTTTCAAAGAAGGTATGGTGAAAGCCACCAATCGCTTAAACAGTTTTAAAATTTAACTCAAAAGTGCGGTGAAAAAACACCATAAATTTTAACCGCACTTACGCTCACAATAAGGAAAACATCATGGGATTTAAATGTGGTATCGTTGGTTTGCCAAATGTCGGTAAATCTACCCTTTTTAATGCATTAACCAAAGCCGGTATCGAAGCGGCAAACTATCCGTTCTGTACCATCGAACCGAATACTGGCGTGGTACCAATGCCGGATCCGCGTTTAGATGCGTTAGCGGAAATTGTTAAACCTGAACGAGTGTTGCCAACCACTATGGAGTTTGTGGATATCGCTGGTTTGGTTGCGGGTGCAAGTAAAGGTGAAGGCTTAGGGAATAAATTCCTAGCTAATATCCGTGAAACGGATGCAATTGGCCATGTTGTTCGTTGTTTTGAAAATGATGACATCGTGCACGTTGCAGGTAAAATCGATCCATTAAGTGATATCGAAACCATCAATACCGAATTAGCCCTTGCTGACTTAGACAGCTGTGAACGTGCCATCCAACGTTTACAAAAACGTGCAAAAGGTGGCGATAAAGACGCAAAATTTGAGCTGTCTGTAATGGAAAAAATTCTTCCTGTACTTTCTGAAGCGGGCATGATTCGTTCTGTTGAGTTAGATAAAGATGAATTATTGGCGATTAAAAGCTATAACTTCCTCACATTAAAACCAACCATGTACATTGCGAACGTGAATGAAGACGGTTTTGAAAACAACCCATATTTAGACAAAGTACGTGAGTTTGCAGAAAAAGAAGGCTCTGTTGTAGTGCCTGTATGCGCGGCGATTGAAGCAGAAATTGCTGAACTTGATGACGATGAAAAAATCGAATTCTTACAAGATCTTGGTATTGAAGAACCTGGCTTAAACCGTGTAATTCGTGCAGGTTATGCCTTATTAAATCTTCAAACCTACTTCACTGCGGGTGTGAAAGAAGTGCGCGCATGGACAGTTTCTGTGGGTGCAACCGCCCCTAAAGCAGCAGCTGTAATCCACACAGACTTTGAAAAAGGCTTCATCCGTGCAGAAGTAATTGCTTACGATGACTTCATCCAATTCAAAGGTGAAAACGGTGCAAAAGAAGCAGGTAAATGGCGCTTAGAAGGTAAAGACTACATCGTCCAAGATGGTGATGTTATGCACTTCCGCTTTAACGTATAAAAACGCTTCAGACCGCATAACTATGCGGTCTTTTTGTATTTATAAAAGGAAAAAACAATGTCGGATAAATTAAATCAACTCATCGAATTGTTAAAATTAGAAAAAATTGATGATCTTATCTTTCGAGGTGCGAGTGAGGACTTAGGTTTCCGCCAAGTGTTCGGCGGCCAAGTCGTGGCGCAATCGCTTTCTGCCGCGATGCAAGTTGCTCCGCCAGAGCGCGTACTCCATTCCTGCCATGCTTACTTTTTAGCACCTGGCGACAGTCAACACCCGATTATTTATGATGTAGAAACTTTACGTGAAGGACGCAACTTCTCTGCATTACGCGTAAAAGCCATTCAACATAAAAATGTAATTTGTCATATCACTGCATCATTTCAAGTACCCGAAGAAGGCTTCGACCATCAATCAGCCATGCCGCAAGTGGCAGGCCCTGAACAATGCATTGATGAACACGAAATCATGTTAAAAGTGGCGCAGACTTTGCCCGAAAGCTTGAGTGAAAAATTTGCCCAAGAACGCCCATTTCAAATTCATAGCCGATATTTGAACAATCCATTTGATGGGCGAAAACTGCCGCCAGAACAATATGCTTGGTTTAAAACCAATGGAGAAGCACCATTAGATTTGCAGACGCAACAATGTCTCTTAGCGTATTTTTCTGATTTCCACTGTATTTTGACCGCACTTCACCCACATGGGAAAGGGTTTTTACAGAAAGGGATGAAAGTGGCCACAATCGACCACAGCATTTGGTTCCACCGCCCTTTCAATTTAAATCAGTGGCATTTACATGCCATTGAAAGTAATAATGCTTTTGCTGGGCGTGGTTTAGCGAGAGGACAAATTTTTGCTGCAGATGGCACATTAATTGCCACCACACAACAAGAAGGATTAATTCGTTATCAAGAATAACCGTACTTTAAAACAAGGTGCTGATTACCCTTCGTAACCAATATCTTCAAAGGTTGGATTTTCTGCCCCTTGTTTGGCTAATTCATCACAAATTTCATTTTCACGATGGCCTGAATGGCCTTTCACCCACTGCCAATCAATGTTATGGGTTTGAATCGCCTGATCTAAGGCAATCCATAAATCCTGGTTTTTTACCGCTTTGCCCGTACTCGCTTTCCAATTGTTTTTCTTCCAATTGTAAATCCATTGTGTGATGCCATTTTTCATATATTGGCTATCGCTATAAAGCGTCACATGGCAAGGCTCTTTTAAGCTATTTAAAGCCTCAATCACTGCTCGTAATTCCATGCGATTATTAGTGGTTTTGAAATACCCTTTTGAAATATGTTTTTCATGCTGTTTATAGCGCAGAACAATCCCTATGCCACCGGCTCCCGGATTGCCTAGGCAAGATCCATCCGTAAAAATTTCAATCTGTTTTTGCATAACTAATTCGAGCTTGTGTAAAATAGGCAGTATTTTAAAGGAAACAGATAGGTAGAACAATGATAAATCCGGATCGCCAAATTGTACTGGATACTGAAACCACCGGTATGAACCAAATTGGTGCGCATTACGAAGGACATTGCATTATTGAAATTGGCGCGGTGGAAATGATCAACCGTAAATATACGGGCAATAATTTTCACATTTATATTAAGCCGGATCGTTTGGTTGATCCTGATGCTATTAAAGTTCATGGTATTACGGATGAAATGCTGGCGGATAAACCGGATTTCAAAACGATTGCACAAGACTTTATTGAATACATTCGTGGTGCCGAACTACTGATTCACAACGCCCCCTTCGATGTGGGCTTTATGGACTATGAATTCCGTAAACTCGAGTTAGATATCAAAACAACCGACATTTGCCTCGTCACCGATACGTTACAAATGGCGCGCCAAATGTATCCCGGCAAACGTAATAGCTTAGATGCGTTGTGTGATCGTTTAGGTATTGATAACAGCAAACGAACACTCCACGGCGCGTTACTGGATGCGGAGATTTTGGCCGACGTTTATTTATCCATGACGGGCGGTCAAACCAGTCTATTTGATGAAGATCATGCGGATAGTTCAATTATCCAAACTGGTGCTAATATGCAAGATCTTCAAAGTGCGGTCAATTTTTCACAAAATTTAAAAGTGTTACAACCCACTGATGATGAACTCCAAGCTCATTTAGATTTCATTAAATTGGTCAATAAAAAAAGCGACGGCAAATGTTTTTGGTCTATTCGTACTGGTGACGAAACCTCACATTAATCGGTTATCTATTAATCAGATAAACATAAAAAAGAAAAAAAAGATTGACGGTTTTAACGTT
>JAHZCF010000015.1 GCA_019423005.1 Haemophilus sp. | reverse complement strand
TTGATACTGCCGCAGTAATAATCACACCAGCCATTGTTAATACAGAGAAGAAGAATGCAAAACCACAACGATTTGCTTTAGATGCAATCACATTTAATAATGCACCAACCACAGCTAATGCTGGGAATGCCCATAAAGCTGGATTTTCATTGAAGTTTTTGAACCATGCACCTGCTTCAACTGCCACTTGTTTACCTGAAGCTGGCGCTGATGCTGCAAAGTGATCTACCGCGCTAGTCACCACATAACCGTCTTTGAAAGAAAGCCACACACCTGCAAGTACAAAAGTAATTAATGTTACCAATGCACCGATTTGTGTAATTGCTCTTGCGCGATCACGCAATGCTGCAGTGGTTTTCATTTGTAACCAGTTTGCACCGTGAGTCACTAACATTGCAAGGCTTAACACACCGCAAAGTAATGCAAATGGGTTTAATAATGCAAAGAAAGAACCGGTGTAAGTTGCTTGTGAAAGCTCATTTAATTCGAATGGCACACCTTGTAATAAATTACCAAATGCCACACCGAATACTAATGCAGGTACAAAACCACCCGCAAATAAGCCCCAATCCCACATCGCACGCCATGTTGGATTATCAATTTTCGCACGATATTCAAAACCAATTGGACGGAAGAATAACGCAGCTAACACAAGGAATAAGGCAATATAGAAGCCTGAAAACGCTACAGAATAAACAATCGGCCATGCCGCGAAGATTGCACCACCAGCAGTTAATAACCAAACTTGGTTACCATCCCAGTGTGGAGCAATAGAGTTAATCATAATACGTCTTTCTACTTCTTTCTTACCTGCTACGGGTAAAAGTGCGGTCACGCCCATATCGAATCCATCTGTTACAGAGAAACCGATAAGTAATACGATAACTAGCACCCACCAAATAATACGTAGAATTTCATAATCAAGCATAATTCATCTCCTGCTTATTTAGATGATTGCTCAAAATAGTATTTGCCGGTTTTCAATGCACTTGGACCTAAACGTGCATATTTAAACATCAAATACATTTCCGCAATGATGAAGAAGAAGTAAAGTACACAAATTAAACCGATAGAGAACCATAAGTCACCTACACTCAAGTTAGAGGCAGATACACCTACCGGTAATACTTCATAAATCGCCCACGGTTGACGACCAAATTCAGCTAAGAACCAACCAAATTCAATCGCTAAGATTGGCAATGGGATACCCCAAAGCAATGCTTTAAGTAATAAGCGAGAAGAAGTCACTTTGTTACGTAAATTTTGAACAAATGCACCAAAGGTCAGTAAAATAATTAAACCACCTGCAGCTAACATACCACGGAACGCCCAGAAGTTAGGACCTACGTTTGGAATAGTATCACGTGCTGCTTGTTTAATTTGTTCATCCGTTGCATCTACAACTTTATCTGTGTAACGTTTTAATAATAAACCGAAACCTAAATCACCTTTGACTTCATCAAATTTTGCTTTAGTTTCTGGATTTACTTGGCCTGCTGATTTTTTCTCTGCTTTTAATTGTGTGAATAAATCATAAGCAACCATACCGTTACGAACACGACCTTCATTTTTTGCTTGAATTTCTTTCAAACCAACGATTTCAGTGTCTAAAGAACGCGTTGCAATTAAACCACCTAAATATGGGATTTCAACCGCAAAATCATTTTTCATTTCTGCCGTATTTGGAATCGCAACTGGGTGGAATGGCGCTGGCGCAGGATGAGTTTCGAACTCCGCTTCCATTGCAGCTAATTTCACAGGTTGTGCTTTACCGATGTCGTAACCTGATTCATCACCCATAATTAATACCGCTGATGCAGCGATAAAGCCAAAGGTTGCAGCAACAGAGAATGAACGTTTAGCAAAACCAATATCACGGCCTTTTAATAAATAGAATGCACTAATACCTAATACAAACATTGCACCGGTTGAATAACCTGCTGTTAATGTATGTAAGAATTTACTTTGCGCAACTGTATTTAACCAAAGATCTAAGAAGCTGGTCATTTCCATACGAACGGTTTCAAAGTTAAATTCTGCCGCTATCGGATGTTGCATCCAACCGTTTGCCACTAAAATCCACATTGCTGAAAGGTTTGAACCAAAGGCTACGCAGTAAGTTGCGAGTAAGTGTTTACCTTTAGTTAAACGATCCCAACCGAAGAAGAATAGACCCACGAAAGTGGACTCTAAGAAGAACGCAAGTAATGCTTCGATTGCTAATGGCGCACCGAAAATATCACCTACATAGTGAGAATAATAAGACCAGTTTGTCCCGAATTGGAACTCCATGATAATACCGGTCGTTACCCCTAGAGCAAAGTTAATACCAAATAACTTACCCCAGAATTTAGTCATATCTTTATATACTTCTTTGCCCGTTTTAACATAAATGGTTTCCATGATCACAAGAACGAAAGATAAACCTAATGTTAATGGTACAAAAATGAAGTGATATAACGCAGTTAACGCAAACTGCAAGCGTGAGAGATCAACAACGTCTAACATCTCAACTCCTTGTATAAATCTACAAGATTTTCACTTTATGATTACCAAGGATAATCCCAAATAATCACCCCAAACTACTCAACAAAAGTCGTTAAGAAACATTGAATTATTTACGTAATAATTGCCTTTTCTATTCTCAAAACAGAATGCAGTAACCGATTACAATATAAACATTCAAAATTTTGCCATATTCTACTACTATTTATGCGGATAAAAAATAGAAAAAACCGTTATATTGATCACATTTTTTGATATAAGTTACAAAATACCCTATTTTGCATAACAATGACAAAATTGATCCACATCAAATTCTGTATTTTTTGCTCAAAATGGAAAAATTTATCTATCACAAGGAAACTTTATTTAAAAAAAATGGACAAAATAATCACTAGACAGGGCTGCAAGATTTTGCTATTTTTTAGCCTAATGATATTTGGAGAGATTTGTAGGGATTTACAATGAAAAAAATTTGCGTAATTTTGACCGCACTTTTCGGTTCTATGGCATTATCTGCCACCGCAGCACCTCTTACAGAAAACAAAGCTGCTCTTCCACAACAATGTACACAGTTATTTAAAGAAACAGAAAATTTGATTGCTCAAGCAGAAAAACAGCCTGGCACTCATACTCAAGTAGGTAAAATCAAAAGTAAACTGAACCAAAGCAAACAGCAAATTCTTGAAATGGAATTAGCGACTCAACAAAAAAGCTGTGATGTGGGTTTAGCAAGATTAAATAGCATGAAGAGCTATACTGAAGGAACTAACTAAGCAGGTTTCAAAAAGAAAGGACATATTGATATCAATATGTCCTTTTTTCTATCTCTTATTCTGACGGCTTCTGAAGTCCGAAGTGTCGATAAGTTAACGAGGTCGCAATTCGGCCTCGAGGCGTACGCTGTAAAAATCCTTGTTGAATCAAGTAAGGTTCTAAAACATCCTCGATAGTGTCTCGTTCTTCACCTATTGCTGCAGCCAAGTTATCTAACCCAACTGGTCCACCATCAAAACGTTCAATCACTGCGGTAAGCAATTTTCTATCTAAGTAATCAAAGCCCGCATCATCTACATCTAACATTGAAAGCGCTTGCTTCGCAATGTCTGCCGATATAATGCCATCATTACGCACATCAGCAAAATCTCGAACGCGACGCAATAAACGGTTTGCAATGCGAGGGGTGCCACGTGAACGACGAGCCACTTCAAAAGCGGCTTTATCTTCTAATTCTAGATTTAAGCAAGAGGCACTTCTTGTCACAATAGAAGTTAAATCTTCAACGGAATAAAATTCTAAACGCTGAACAATACCAAAACGATCACGTAGTGGCGAAGTTAACGAACCCGCTCGAGTTGTTGCACCAATTAATGTGAAAGGTGGTAAATCCAATTTAATTGAACGTGCCGCTGGCCCTTCTCCGATCATAATATCTAGCTGATAATCTTCCATTGCTGGATAAAGCACTTCTTCAATCGCAGGAGAAAGACGGTGAATTTCATCAATAAACAACACATCATGGGGTTCAAGATTTGTCAGCATTGCTGCCAAATCGCCGGCTTTTTCAAGCACAGGCCCTGATGTTGTGCGAATATTCACGCCCATTTCATTTGCCACAATATTAGCTAGCGTTGTTTTTCCTAAACCTGGAGGGCCGAAGATCAAAAGATGATCTAAGGCATCTTGACGCAATTTCGCCGCCTTAATGAAAATATCCATTTGCTCTCGCACTTGTGGCTGTCCCACATAGTCTGCTAAAAGCTTTGGACGAATCGCACGATCGATGACATCTTCATCCATCTTTGCCTGACTGCTAATAATTCTATCTGCTTCGATCATATCTGTTTAATCTTTATAATGCGGCTTTTAAGGCTTCGCGAATTAATTGCTCACTGCTCAAGTCAGTTTTAGCTACTTTTTTCACCATTTTTTCAGCGTCGGTTGGTTTATAACCTAACGCAACCAATGCAGCAACCGCTTCATCAGCTGAGCTCTCCACTTGACGTAATTCTGAAGTTGAAGGAATATGCTTGCTCTCCACAAAGAAATCACTTTGGCGAACATCTTTAAACTTCCCTTTTAACTCTACCAATAAGCGTTCAGCCGTTTTCTTGCCCACACCAGGAATTTTAACTAATTTCGACAGTTCTTCTCGTTCAATAGCGTAAGCAAACTGCTCTACTGACATTGCAGATAAAATTGCGAGTGCCAATTTAGGACCAACACCATTGGTTTTAATTAATTCACGGAATAAAGTGCGGTCAGTTTTTTGGGCGAATCCAAAAAGAAGATGAGCATCTTCACGCACAACAAGATGGGTAAATAAAGTAGTTTCTTGCCCGATTTCAGGTAAGTCATAAAAACTGGTCATTGGTAACAATAATTCGTAACCGACGCCTTGTACATCAAGCAAAATTTCAGGAGGTTGTTTTTCTAATAAGATGCCTT
>JAHZCF010000014.1 GCA_019423005.1 Haemophilus sp. | reverse complement strand
CATTAAAACAAAACCTTGATGCAAATGGTTTCAAAAGTGGTGATGTCTTAAATCGAGCGAAATTAGAAGAATTTGCGAAAACCTTAAGAGAACATTATAAGAGTGTAGGTCGTTATAATGCGAAAGTTGATCCGATCGTGACAACTTTACCAAATAACCGTGCAGAAATTACCCTTCAAATTGATGAAGATGATACAGCAAAACTTCGTTCAGTAACTTTTAATGGAAATGAAGCGATTTCTAGCAGTAAGTTACAAGAACAAATGGAGCTTCAACCAGATTCTTGGTGGAAACTTTGGGGTAATAAGTTTGATGGTTCCCAGTTTGACAAAGATATTCAAGCTATCCAAGACTACTACCAAAATAATGGTTATGCTAAAGCAAGAGTGACCAAAACAGATGTTCAGTTAAATGAAGAGCATACAAAGGCTGATGTCACTATTGATGTAAGTGAAGGTGAAAAATATAACTTAAGTTCTGCTCGTATTGTCGGTAACTTAGGTGGTATGGCTGATGAATTACAACCATTATTAGGTGAGCTTCACTTAAACGATACGTTCAGTCGTGCGGATGTGCAAAATGTTGAAAGCTTAATTAAAGATAAATTAGGTGAACGTGGTTACGGTAGTGCAACAGTGAATACTGTACCAACTTTCGATGATGCGAATAAAACATTAGCATTAACCTTTGTGGTTGATGCGGGACGTCGTTTATCTGTTCGTCAAGTTCGCTTTGAAGGTAATACGGTTTCTGCAGATAGCACATTGCGTCAAGAAATGCGCCAGCAAGAAGGTACTTGGTATAACTCTCAATTAGTTGAGTTAGGTAAAGTACGTTTAGATAGAACGGGTTTCTTTGAGAGTGTAGAAAATCGTGTTGAACCAATTCAAGGTTCTAATGATGAAGTCGATGTCGTATATAAAGTAAGAGAACGTAATACCGGTAGTATTAACTTTGGTATCGGTTATGGTACAGAAAGTGGTATCAGCTATCAAGCAAGTGTGAAACAAGACAATTTCTTGGGAACAGGTGCAGCGGTAAGTTTAGCAGGTACACGTAATGACTACGGTACAAGTGTAAACTTGGGTTATACAGAACCATACTTTACTAAAGATGGAGTAAGTTTAGGTGGAAACGTATTCTATGAAACTTACGATAACTCGAAAAGTGATACTTTATCAACCTATAAACGTACAACTTACGGTGGTAATGTCACATTAGGATTCCCAGTTAATGAGAATAACTCATATTACGTGGGATTAGGTTATACTTATAATAAAATCAGTAACTTCGCGTATGAATACAACCGTGATTTATACATGAAGTCAATGAATTTGACTGGAAACTCAATCAAAACTAATGATTTTGATTTCTCATTTGGTTGGAACTACAACAGTCTAAACCGTGGCTATTTCCCAACTAAAGGGGTAAAAGCAAGTTTAGGTGGTCGTGTCACCATTCCAGGATCTGATAATAAATATTATAAATTAAGCGCTGAGCTTCAAGGTTTCTACCCATTAGATCGTGATCATCGTTGGGTATTATCTGGAAAAGCAACCGCTTCTTATGCAAATGGCTTAGGTGGCAAACGTGTACCGTTCTATCAACTTTATACGGCTGGTGGTATCGGTTCATTACGTGGCTTTGCTTACGGTGCGGTAGGCCCTAATGCGATTTATCAAGACAAATATGGCCAATGGTATCAAAGTACTGATGTCGTTGGTGGTAACGCGATGGCTACAGCAAGTGTCGAACTTATTGTTCCAACCCCATTTGTGGGAGATAAAAGCCAAAATAGCGTAAGAACCTCACTTTTCGTTGATGCAGCGAGCGTTTGGAATACAAAATGGAAATCAGATAAAGAAGGCTTAAAATCATCTCCGATTTATGCAACATTACCTGATTACAGTAAAGCAGGTCGAGTCCGTGCTTCAACTGGTGTTGCTTTCCAATGGCAATCACCAATTGGACCATTGGTATTCTCTTATGCGAAACCAATCAAAAAATATGAAAATGATGATGTAGAACAATTCCAATTTAGTATTGGTGGTTCTTTCTAATAAATTGAACTTTTACGTTCTATTTAAGTCAAAATCTTCGTTCTGTGTCAGTGAGTTAGCTGGCACAGGAATATTTACTAAACTAATTTAAGGAAATTCAAACATGAAAAACGTAGTAAAAGTTACCGCACTTTCTTTAGGTCTTGCACTTGCATCAGGTTTTGCTGCTGCAGATGAAAATATCGCATTCATCAACGCGGGTTACTTATTCCAAAACCACCCGGATCGTCAAGCTGTAGCAGATAAGTTAGATGCAGAATTCAAACCAATGGCGGATAAACTTGCTGCAAGTAAGAAAGAAATTGATGACAAAATCGTGGCATCTCGTAAAAAAGTAGAAGCAAAAGTTGCAGCTTTACAAAAAGATGCACCTCGTTTACGTCAAGCTGAAATTCAAAAACGCCAAGAAGAAATCACTAAATTTGGTTCAGATGAAGAAGCTGCATTAAATAAATTAATGGAAGAGCAAGATAAAAAAGTGGCAGAGTTCCAAGAGTTAAACGAAAAACGTCAAACTGAAGAGCGTGGTAAATTATTAGAAAGCATTCAAGTTGCAACGAATAACTTAGCAAAAGCAAAAGGTTATACTTATGTTTTAGATGCTAACTCTGTCGTATTTGCAGTAGATGGTAAAGATATTACTGAAGAAGTATTAAAATCTATTCCGGCAACTGAAAAAGCAGCTCCAGCAAAAACTGAAGAGAAAAAATAATAGGTTCTCATAATGCAAAAATCCTATTCTTTACAGGAATTAGCAACAAAAGTCGGCGGTACCCTCCGCGGTAACGCCGACGTTGTTGTTAATAATATCGCCGCACTGTCAAAAGCAGAACCTAACCAGCTTACGTTTATTTCTAATGCAAAATTTCGTCCTTTATTAGCTAAATCTAAAGCAGGTATTCTTGTCGTGTCAGAAGCGGATGTGGAATTTTGCTCACCTGAAAGTAATTTACTTATCGTTAAAGATCCTTATGTTGCTTATGCAGTATTAGCTCAATATATGGATACTACCCCGAAAGCCGCTCAAAATATCCACCCAAGTGCGGTTATTTCTGAAAAAGCTTCAATTGGTGAAAATGTATCAATTGGTGCAAATGCTGTTATTGAAGAAGGTGTTGTATTAGGCGATAACGTGATTATTGGCGCGGGTTGTTTTGTGGGTAAATTCACAAAAATTGGTGCGTGTACACAGCTTTGGGCAAACGTAAGCGTTTATCATGAAGTAGAAATTGGACAAAATTGCTTAATTCAATCAGGAGCAGTCATCGGTAGTGATGGTTTTGGTTATGCAAATGATCGTGGTCGCTGGGTGAAAATTCCACAAGTTGGTCAAGTGATCATTGGTAATAATGTCGAAATTGGTGCTTGCACTTGTATTGACCGTGGCGCCTTAGATGCGACAGTCATTGAAGATAACGTCATTATTGATAACCTTTGTCAAATTGCGCATAACGTTCATATCGGCACGGGTACAGCAGTAGCTGGCGGTGTCATTATGGCGGGTAGCCTAAAAGTGGGGCGTTATTGTTTAATTGGCGGAGCAAGTGTGATTAATGGTCACATGGAAATCTGTGATAAAGTAACTGTGACAGGCATGGGTATGGTGATGCGTCCAATTACTGAACCAGGCGTTTACTCATCGGGCATTCCATTACAAACTAATAAAGAGTGGCGAAAAACAGCCGCACTTACCTTGGGGATTGATGGTATGAATAAACGACTGAAAGCCCTTGAGAAAAAACTTGGCTAAGATTTTTAAAACGTACCTTAGGGTGCGTTTTATTTTTATACAGAAATATCGTATAATCTCAATGTTTTATTATTATTTATTTTAAAGGTATTAGACGTGTCAGAGAATCAAGTAAGTAAAGTAATTGAAGCAAAAGAAATTATGACCTTATTGCCACATCGTTATCCATTTTTATTAGTGGATCGCGTGTTAGACTACAAAGAAGGCGAATGGTTAAAAGCAATTAAAAATATCAGTGTAAACGAACCTTGTTTTACCGGTCATTTCCCTGGAGAGCCAATTTTACCGGGCGTGTTAATTCTTGAAGCTTTGGCACAATCAATGGGGATCCTTGCATTTAAAACTCATGAATTAAAAGGTGGCGAATTATTCTATTTCGCAGGTATTGATGAAGCGCGTTTCAAACGCCCAGTATTACCTGGAGATCAAATGGAATTGAACGTTCAAGTGATTAAAGAACGTCGTGGTATTACAGCATTCACGGGTATTGCAACTGTAAACGGTGAAGTAGCTTGTGAAGCCAAATTAATGTGTGCTCGTCGATAATTAAAGAAAATTAAGGGGTAAGTATGATCCACCCAAGTGCAAAAATTCACCCGACCGCGCTTGTTGCTGATGGCGCAGTTATTGGCGAAGACGTTGTTATCGGTCCTTTCTGTATTATTGAAGGGAGCGTTGAGATTAAAGCGCGTACCGTTTTAAATTCTCACATTGTCGTGAAAGGCGACACCGTGATTGGTGAAGATAACCAGATTTATCAATTCGCCAGTATTGGTGAAGTCAACCAAGATTTAAAATATAAGGGCGAAGCAACAAAAACCATTATTGGTAATGGTAACCTTATTCGTGAACATGTGACGATTCATCGCGGCACTATCCAAGGTGGTGGTGTAACACGTATTGGTAACAACAACTTATTGATGATCAATGTCCACATTGCCCACGATTGCCAAATCAAAAATAACTGTATTTTGGCAAACAATGCAACCCTTGCAGGTCACGTTGAATTAGATGATTTTGTTATTGTAGGTGGTATGTCTGCGATTCACCAATTTGTGATCGTCGGTGCGCACGTAATGCTAGGTGGTGGTTCTATGGTTAGCCAAGATGTGCCGCCTTATGTGATGGCTCAAGGTAACCATGCGCAGCCTTTCGGTGTAAACCTTGAAGGATTAAAACGTCGTGGTTTTGATAAACCAACCATGCATGCTATCCGTAATGTTTATAAAATGATTTACCGTAGCGGTAAAACCCTTGAAGAAGTATTGCCGGAAATTGAACAAATTGCACAAACTGAATCTGCAATTAGTTTCTTTGTGGAGTTCTTCAAACGTTCTACCCGTGGCATTATTCGTTAGTTAACGTTTCTTTTCTCATTAAGAGAAAATGATGAATAACAGAGAGACCGCACTATGATTTGTTCAAAGTGCGGTCGTTTTTTAGGATAAATTTAATGATTAAAGAAAATCCAACTATTGCGATTGTTGCCGGTGAAGTGTCTGGTGATATTCTTGGTGCAGGTCTCATTCAAGCGCTTAAATGCCACTATCCGCAAGCTAAGTTTGTAGGGGTTGGCGGAGAGAGAATGATTGCTCAAGGTTTTGAAAGCTTTTTTGATATGGAAGAGCTCTCTGTCATGGGCCTAGTAGAAGTACTTAAACATTTACCTCGATTGCTTAAAATTCGTCGTAGTGTTATCGAACAACTTTCTGTTATTAAACCGGATATATTTATCGGTATTGATGCACCGGATTTTAATCTTACCGTTGAACTGAAATTAAAAGAAAAAGGGATTAAGACGATTCATTATGTGAGCCCATCTGTCTGGGCTTGGCGTCAAAATCGTATTTATAAAATTGCCAAAGCGACCCATCAAGTATTAGCCTTTCTTCCTTTTGAAAAAGCCTTTTATGATCGTTTTAATGTGCCTTGCCGTTTTATTGGCCATACCATGGCAGATGCGATTCCATTAAAACCAAATAGAACGGAAGCTTGCCAGACCTTAGGTATTGATGAAAACGGACGTTATCTTGCCATTTTAGTGGGGAGTCGAGGGAGCGAAGTTGGGTTTCTGACAGAGCCATTTCTAAAAACTGCTTTGTTATTAAAAGAAAAATATCCAGATTTGCAGTTTTTAGTCCCTTTGGTGAATGAAAAACGTCGCCAGCAATTTGAGGAAATAAAGGCTCAGATTGCACCTGATCTCGATATGCATTTAATTGATGGTAAAGCACGCCAAGTGATGATTGCTGCCGAAGCAACTTTACTAGCTTCAGGTACCGCTGCACTTGAAGCGATGTTGTGTAAATCGCCAATGGTGGTAGGGTATCGAATGAAACCTTTCACGCATTTTTTGGCAAAACGATTGGTCAAAACAAAATATATTTCATTGCCTAATTTGTTAGCGGATGAAATGCTTGTGCCAGAAATGATTCAAGAAGATTGCGAACCGCAAAAATTAGCAGAACAACTTTCTCAGTATTTGGGCGATGACGAAAGTGCGGTCAAATCTCGCAGTGTTTTAATTCAACGTTTTACTGAATTACACAAATTAATTCAATGTGATGCGGATAGTCAAGCTGCACAAGCTGTAATTGATTTATTGGAGCAAAAGCATGACTGATTTTGTGTATCCTGAAGGTTATCAATTATTTGCAGGAGTGGATGAAGTTGGCCGAGGCCCTTTAGTGGGGACAGTTGTCACAGCTGCAGTGATCTTAGATCCGAATAAGCCGATTGCTGGTTTGGCGGATTCTAAAAAACTCAGTGAGAAAAAACGCCTTGCACTCGCAGCAGAAATTAAAGAGAAAGCCTTAGCTTGGGCAATGGGGCGAGCAGAGCCAGCAGAGATCGATGAACTGAATATTCTGCATGCCTCTATGCTAGCAATGGAACGGGCCGTAAAAGCCTTAAAAATTCAACCGCACTTTGTATTGGTGGATGGTAATCGTATTCCGCCTAATCTAGCTTTGCCAGCTCAAGCCGTGGTGAAAGGGGATTCACTTGTGGCTGAAATCAGCGCTGCCTCTATTTTGGCAAAAGTTGCACGGGATCAGGAAATGGAAGAATTAGATAAAAAACACCCTGAATATGCTTTTGCTCAACATAAAGGTTATCCCACTAAATTACATTTAGAAAAGTTAGCTGAGCTTGGTCCTTTACCGGAGTATCGTCGTAGTTTTTCACCCGTGAAGAAAGCATTAGGCATAGAAGAATAGTTAGAGTGAAAGGTCGTAAGATTACAGGATAGAGTATGAATACCATTTTTGATCATGCACTTTGGGTGAGCCCATTATTTTGGACATTAATGTTGCTTGGCGCAGCCATCATTTTATTTGTGCATAATAAAATTCGTATGGATGTGGTGGCATTATTGGTGATGCTCTCTTTTTATCTAAGTGGCATTCTCAGTATCCAAGAGATCTTAGTTGGCTTTAGCGATCCTAATATTATCCTTATTGCTTTACTCTTCATTGTGGGGGAAAGCTTGGTTCGGACAGGAATTGCTTATCGTGTGAGTGACGGCATCTTGAAAGTTGCGGGAAATAGTGAAGCTAAAGTGCTTATTTTACTGATGCTTTCAGTGGCTGGATTAGGTGCATTTATGAGTTCTACTGGTGTGGTTGCAGTGTTTATCCCTGTTGTGATTATGATTTGCCGTCAAATGAATATTTCCCCAAAACGCTTAATGATGCCATTAAGCGTGGCAGGTTTAATCAGTGGGATGATGACGTTAATCGCGACAGCTCCTAACCTTGTGGTGAATGCAGAGTTAGTAAAAGATACTAATCTTCGTCTTGAGTTTTTTGATTTCACGCCAATCGGATTGCTGATCCTAGTGCTTGGAATGGGCTATATGCTTATCGCTCGTCGATGGCTTTCGGATAATAGTGATGAAAGTAATCAAGATACGGCACAGAGCTCCATGAATGAGTTAATTAATGAATATGGTTTGAAAGATCGTACCAAGCGTTTGGTGGTGAAAACCACGTCCCCTTTCGTGGGTAAAACCTTAGACCAACTTCATTTGCGTTCTAGTTACCAACTCAATGTATTGGCGATTGAGCGTTGGAAACATTTCCGACCAAGTTACATCATGCCTCTTGGTACGTCAGAGATAAAAGCAAAAGATATCCTTATGGTGGATTTGGAACGCTGTGATTTCAATTTTGATATGTTTTGCCAGGAATTTCATTTAGAACCAGCCGAAATTAAATCCCAATCGTTTGATCAGCAAGCTCGTTCTATTGGAATGGCTGAGTTAATTATTGTGCCAAACTCAGCCTGTATTGGTAAAACTACTGCAGAGTTACAATTCCGTACTAAATATGGCTTAAATGTGGTTGGGATTAAGCGAGATGGTGTAGTGTTGAGTGATGCTTTTAAAGAAAAATATCGCTCAGGTGATTTGCTTTTAGTGATTGGCGATTGGCGACTTATTCAAGCGATGCGTGATCGTCGAAAAGATTTCCTTGTATTGAATTATCCGAAAGAAATGGAACGCGCCGTGCCAGCTCAACGTCAAGCTCCACTTGCCTTATTATCCATTTTAACCATGGTAGTATTAATGGTTTCAGGTGTCGTGCCGAATGTTGTGGCAGCCTTAATCGGTTGTTTAATGTTGGCTTATTTTCGCTGTGTGGATGCAAAAAGTGCCTATGACTCCATTCAATGGCCGAGTCTTATTCTGATTATCGGAATGATGCCATTTTCGACCGCACTTCAAAAAACAGGTGGAGTTGAGTTTGCGGTGAAATGGTTAACACAAATCATTGATGGATGGGGAATGTATCCTGTATTGATTGTGCTCTTTGTATTTTGTGCATTAGTCGGGTTGTTTATATCGAATACTGCTACTGCAATTTTGATGGCACCCATTGCGATTTCTCTTGCTCAGCAACTTAATGTTTCTCCCGTACCATTCGCAATGGTCGTCGCGATTGCAGCTTCAGCTGCATTTATGACACCGGTCTCTTCTCCAGTAAATACCATGGTGGTGGGGCCAGGTGGCTACAAATTTGCTGACTTTATTAAAATCGGTGTGCCTTTCACTTTAATTGTTATGTTGGTGACTGTTTTTATTGTGCCAATATTATTTCCATTTTAAATGAA
>JAHZCF010000013.1 GCA_019423005.1 Haemophilus sp. | reverse complement strand
GCAAGCTTCGCCAAGCCAATAACTATGCGATTAGCGGTTTAGGGAAAATGGCTCCAGTGGCGATTATGCTACTTGGTACGGGAGCTTTAGCCGGTATTATTGCTAATTCTGGTATGAAAGATGTGCTTATTGAAAGCTTAAAACATTCGGGCTTACCTTCTTATATCCTTGCACCAATTTCAGGTGCGCTCATGTCGCTTGCCACAGCATCAACAACTGCAGGTACAGCGGTTGCTTCGAATGTGTTTAGTTCAACGCTATTAGAGTTGGGAGTGAGTAGTCTAGCTGGTGCCGCGATGATTCATGCAGGGGCGACAGTTTTCGATCATATGCCACATGGTTCTTTCTTCCATGCAACTGGTGGTAGCATGAATATGGACATGAAAGAACGATTAAAATTGATTCCTTATGAAAGTGCGGTGGGTTTGATTATGACCATTGTTTCCACCTTAATTTTTGGTGTATTTAATTAGTTTAAGGAGAGAATATGAAAATTGTCATCGCACCTGATTCATTTAAAGAAAGTTTAACAGCACTTGAAGTGGCAAATGCGATCGAAACGGGCTTTAAACGTATTTTCCCGAATGCTGAATATGTAAAATTACCTATGGCGGATGGTGGTGAAGGTACCGTACAATCCTTGGTAGATGCCACTCAAGGTCGCCTGATTGAAACAGAAGTCACTGCACCGTTAGGCAATCAAGTAAAAAGCTTTTTCGGTTTATCGGGTGAGTGTAAAACGGCGATTATCGAAATGGCAGCCGCATCGGGATTGCATCTTGTTCCAATGGATAAACGCAATCCTTGTCAAACCACCAGTTTTGGTACGGGGGAGCTAATTAAGCAAGCCCTTGACCTTGGTGTTCAACATATAATTTTAGGAATTGGTGGGAGTGCCACAAATGATGGTGGCGCGGGTATGCTGCAAGCATTAGGCTTACGTTTATTGGATAAAAATGGTCAATCCATTGGCTTTGGTGGCGCAGAATTATCTAAAATTACTGAAATTCAAATGACTGATTTAGATCCTCGATTGCAACACGTGCAAATCGAAGTAGCTTGTGACGTGAATAATCCACTTTGTGGTGAACGAGGTGCCTCTGCGATTTTTGGTCCACAAAAGGGCGCGACGCCTGAGATGGTGAAAGAACTGGATGAGGCATTAGCTCATTTTGCTAAAATTGCCGAACGGGATTGTGGTAAACAAATTCAAGAACAACCAGGTGCGGGTGCAGCAGGTGGTATGGGCGGCGGTTTATTGCTCTTACCCAATGTACAGCTCAAAGCCGGTGTGCAGATTGTCTTGGATAATTTGAAACTTGCTGAACAAGTTAAAGAGGCTGATTTAGTCATTACCGGTGAGGGCCGTATGGATGCGCAAAGTGTTTTAGGTAAGACCCCAATCGGTGTGGCGTGCATAGCGAAACAATTTAATAAGCCAGTCATCGCGATCGTAGGTTGTTTACGTGAGGATTATGAAGTGGTGTATGAACATGGCATTGATGCGGTATTCCCAATTATCCGTAATTTGGGTGATTTACCGACAATTCTCAAGCAAGGCGAGCAGAATTTAATCTCAACAGCTCAAAATGTGGCGAGATTGCTGTCATTGAAATAAGCGTTTCATACTAAAGTACGGTCAAAAATAACGATAAATTTGACCGCACTTTTTGATCTTATCCTCTTGGATGAAATCTTTCATGAAGGTGTTTCAAGCGTTCTTTAGCCACATGAGTATAGATTTGCGTAGTGGAGAGATCGCTGTGTCCGAGGAGCATTTGCACAACACGGAGATCCGCACCGTGGTTCACTAAATGTGTTGCAAAGGCATGACGAAGAACGTGCGGCGAAAGGGCATCCGTATCGATTCCCGCTAACACCGCATAATGTTTTATACGATGCCAAAAGGTTTGGCGAGTCATTTGCTGAGCTCGTTGACTTGGAAAGACCACATCAGAACTTTGTCCATTAAGCAAAATAGGACGACCGTAAAGCACAAATTGTCGCACCCAAAATGCCGCTTCTTCTCCCATTGGTACAATACGTTCCTTGTTGCCTTTACCAATCACCCGCACGACACCTTGTTGCAGGTTCATATTCTCAATAGTGAGCGTGACCAATTCCGTAACACGTAATCCTGTGGCGTAAAGTAATTCCAACATGGCTTTATCGCGTAACTCAAGCGGAATTTCTACATCTGGCGTATTTAATAAGTCCGTAACTTGTTGCTCGGTTAAATATTTAGGTAACCGGCTTGGTAGTTTAGGTGAGCTCAGTACGGCACTTGGGTCATCCGTACGATATTTTTCACGATATAAATATTGGAATAATTTCCGCATCGCACTTAGCATTCGTGCAGTGCTGGTAGCTTTGTAACCTTGTTCTAAACGGCTACCTAGAAATTGCTGTAGATCTAATGGCTCGAGGGTTTCGAGGGATAAATTTTGTTTATCCAACCAATCACAAAGTGCGGTCAAATCGAGACGATAAGACTGCACGGTGTTTTCAGACAATCCTTTTTCGATCCAATATTCATTCAAGAACAAATCGACTAGCGTGAGATTATTCATGTTTACACTCTATGAGGTAAAAAGGCTTTTACACCTCGTGGGGTGATAAATAAACCAATGAAGGCAAAGGCGGCCATTAAGCTGAATGCATAAACTGGCGAAATTGGATAAAGTACGCCAGAAAGTGCGGTGAAAATAGCAATGGCTGCACACCCAGCTAAGGCATTATATAAACCTTGTAATTTCGCAATATAGGTTTGTGGTTGCGTGGTGATGTAACGCACGGTTGCGTAATGTCCCGCAACATAAGTAAGGCTGTGAAAACATTGCAATAGGATGATTTCAACAAAGGTATCGGCATAACCAAAAGCAAGCCAGCGTATGATGGCGGCTATGCCAGTGAGATAGAAAAGGGCCGTAATGCTCCAGTTTTTGAATAATCGGGTAGAGAAGAAAAAGACGACGATTTCAGCTAATACACTGATTCCCCAAAATAAGCCCGCATCGGAAACAGAATGACCGTGGCTTGTCCAGAAGATAGTGCTATATGAGTAATAAGCGGCATGCGATCCTTGAATCAGTGCGATAGCAATAAATAAACGAAG
>JAHZCF010000129.1 GCA_019423005.1 Haemophilus sp. | reverse complement strand
TTGCTGATGTGTAAATCGTAGAAATCTTTGGCCACTTCTTTTGTAATTGGGGCGCGAATATCAAGGGTGTTATTTATCAGACTAATGATATAAGACATCACCCAACCACCAAGCACCATATAATAGGCCATGATACCAAATGCGCCAAGAAGACCCATGTAGCCGATAATTTTCCAATATTTGGAAATGTTTTTACCTTTATCTTGGATTTTGTCGCCAAAGGCATCAATGGAATTCACACGCAAACGGCGACCGATGACGTTCTCTACTAAAATCATCGGGATACCAATCACAATCATCGCAATACAAAAGAGGAGTACATAAGCACCGCCGCCATTTTCACCCACTAAATAAGGAAAGCGCCAAGTGGCTCCAAAGCCAACTGTCGCACCTGCAACGGTGAGCACATAAGTTAGTCGGCTAGACCACGTTTGGCGAGATTGATTGTTTGTTGTCATAATATATTCCGTTTGATTTTATTCGTTTAATATTCTGTTTTTTCTTTGTATTCGCAGAGATCTTCAATGATGCAAGCACCGCAGCGAGGTTTGCGGGCGGTACAAGTATAGCGCCCGTGCAAAATAAGCCAGTGATGCACATCTACTTTAAATTCTTTAGGCACAACTTTGAGCAGTTTTTCTTCCACTTTTACCACATCTTTACCAGGGGCAAAATTCGTGCGGTTGCATACGCGAAAAATATGGGTATCCACTGCAATAGTCGGGTGACCGAAAGCGGTATTTAACACGACATTCGCCGTTTTTCTACCTACACCCGCAAGGGCTTCTAAGGCTTCACGATTTTCGGGTACTTCGCCGTTGTGTTTTTCAACTAAATCACGGCAGGTTTTAATGATATTTTCTGCTTTGCTATTATAAAGCCCGATGGTTTTAATGTATTCTTTTAAACCCTCTAAACCAAGATCTAAAATGGCTTGTGGTGTATTTGCCACAGGGAATAATTTTGCCGTCGCTTTATTGACACCTTTATCGGTGGCTTGGGCCGATAAGATCACGGCGATGAGTAATTCGAAAGGCGAATTATACTCTAATTCCGTGGTGGGATGCGGGTTTTGCTCCCGAAGTCGAGTGAGAATTTCAATTCGTTTAGCTTGGTTCATTTTTTCATATCAATTCGGTTTTTAATCGCCAGTAGGATGCCTAATCCAATAAACGCACCTGGCGGAAGAATAAAGAGTAAAAAGCTGCTGTCAGCGTGATAAATATGTAATGTCAGGAATTTTGCCCCTTGACCGAATAGGTTTTCAATGCCTTCAAAAAGGGTACCTTGGCCTAAGATTTCACGTAGCGCACCTAATACGGTGATACTTAATGCCATGCCTAATCCCATCGAAAAACCATCCCAGGCAGCATGTGCAATGCTATTTTTAGATGCAAAGGCCTCGGCTCGACCGATGACGATACAGTTAGTCACGATTAAAGGAATAAAAATCCCAAGTGCTTGATAGAGTGTATAGGTATAAGCATTCATCAATAATTGCACCACGGTTACGGTGGTGGCAATAATCATCACATAAATCGGAATACGGATTTCATGAGGGATTTGCTTACGAAAGAGCGATACAACGGTGTTTGTACAGGTTAAAACCAACATAGTCGCCAAACCTAAACCTAATGCATTTGTTGCAGTACTTGAAACAGCCAACAGCGGACAAAGCCCCAATAATTGCACGAGGGTAGAGTTGTTTTTCCATACGCCTTGAATAAAGATTTCTTTCCAAACAGAAGGCGTTGGCGTTATTTCTTCTGAATTTTCAACCGCACTTTGCTCATCAAGTGCGGTCGTTTTTTCGGTTAAATCAGTCATAATAAATATCCTATTGCGCGTATTTTTTTGCCATCTCGTTGAGTAATGCCTCATTTTCAAGCATCACGAGAGCAGAACGTTTTACTTGATTTACAATCGCGCGTGGCGTAATCGTTGCGCCAGAAAATTGGTCGAATTTACCGCCATCTTTTTTGACCGCCCAATCTTTTAGGCTTTCCGGTACAATAACTTGGTTTGTAAAACTTAAAATCCAGTCAGAAATGCGAAGTTCGATTTTATCGCCCAATCCTGGGGTTTCATGATGTTCGATGACACGCACACCTAAAACTTCACCTTTTGGTGTGATTCCTACTAATAAACGGATATTCCCTGAATAACCATCTGGTGCTGTTGTTTCATAAGCATAGGCAGTGGGTACATGATCTTTAATAGCAAAATAGAGTTTTTGAATGCCTTTGAGTTTATCTTGCTCAGGTGTTTCTACGCTTTCAAGCAAGTTATTATTAAAATAATCTTGAGGGATCACTTGGAGTAATAACGCTTTTTGTTGTTCAGCCATGGCTTCATCAATTTTATCTTTTGTCAGCATATAAATGCCTGCAGAAACAGCGGTACATGTAAGCGCAATAAAACCTAATAACAAACCAAAACGGGAGGTGACTTTAAAAATACCCATTATTTTCTCCCTTTTGCAAAGTGTCCAGCTACACGAGGACGGGTGTAGTAGTCGATAAGTGGCACACAAATATTACTTAACAAAATCGCAAATGCCACGCCGTCAGGATAGTTTCCAAAGTAACGAATGAGGTAAACCAATAGTCCAACCAAAGCACCAAATACAAGCTTACCACGAGGTGTAATAGAAGCTGTGACAGGGTCAGTCGCAATAAAGAATGCGCCGAACATCATGGCGCCACTAAAGAGTTGGCTTATCATACTTAAATGATGATGGCCTGACATCGCAGTGATTGTTGCTAAGGTCACAAAGGTCACGAGCATTGAAACGGGAATTTGCCAGTGAATTTTTT
>JAHZCF010000128.1 GCA_019423005.1 Haemophilus sp. | reverse complement strand
GAGAATGGATGATTGCCCACTGCTCAACCAATTTGCATTACTTAACACGTAAAGCCCCTTTTGGTAAAGCGCACCGCATTGATGATGATGGCGTCATCGATTTTAATGATTATGCGAAAGATGGCGACAAAGTCACAATCATTACGACTTTCCCCCTCACCAAAGATGAACCTTGGGTTAAAATGGAACATGGTGGTTTCGTATTCTTCAAAGAAGGTGACAAAATTGCTGAGGTCGTCGGTGTGGCTAAAGAAATAGAAGATGATGGTACATTAGGCAATCGTGCAGCAGCCTAATAACAAATCACAATAAAAAGTGCGGTCAAAAACATCAGAGATTTTGACCGCACTTTTTTTATCTGCAATTAACGCATTGTTACAAATTCTTCAGAACCTGTTGGGTGAATGGCCACCGTATTATCAAAGTCTGCTTTAGTTGCCCCCATTTTGATTGCCACAGCAAAACCTTGAATCATTTCATCTACACCGAAACCAATGCCGTGTAAGCCCACGATTTTCTCTTCTTTGCCGACACACACTAATTTCATCCGACAAGGTTGACGATGTTCAGTGACAGCGGTGTACATTGCTGTGAAAGAGGATTTATACACTTTCACATTTTCTTCACCATATTGCTCAATCGCTTGCGGTTCAGTTAAACCCACTGTACCAATTGGCGGATGGCTGAACACAACTGTTGGCACAAGGTTGTAATCTAAATGCTCATTTGGTTTGTTATTGAATAAACGCTCAGACAAACGACGACCTGCCGCCACGGCAACTGGTGTTAATTCAATACCACCTTCGATAATATCACCTACCGCATAAATGCCAGGTACATTTGTATTTTGATATTTATCGACAATAATTTGTCCACGTGAATTGGTTTTCACACCCGTTACTTCAAGATTAATCACATCAGTAGCAGGTTCACGACCAATCGCCCAAATTAAGGTATCCACTATGGTTTCACGGCCATCTTGTAATTTCAAGGTAAGCGAACCATCCGCATTTTTCAGTACTTCTTCAGGCAACGCTTTGGTATGTAATTGGATACCATCTTGTGCTAACACTTCAACCAAGGTTTCCACAATTAATGGATCTTGATTACGCAATGGGGCATGTTGGCGCACAAATAAATGGGTTTCGCTGCCTAAGCTATTTAAAACACCCGCTAATTCAACCGCAATATACCCAGCGCCTACGACTGCAACACGTTTTGGTAATTCATTTAAAGCAAATACACCATTTGAATCAATCCCGTATTCTGCACCTTTTACCGCTGGAATACTTGGGCGACCACCCGTTGCAATTAAGATATGTTCAGCAGTCACTAACTCTGTTGAACCATCTGCATAGCTCACTTCAATCGTTTTCGCATCTTTAAAACGTGCAAAACCATTTAGGACATCCACATTATTTTTCGCTAACACATTATTGTAAGAGGTATGAATACGACCGATGTAAGCTTGACGACTCTCAACTAATTTCGCGTAATCAAACTTTTTCACTTCTACATCAAAACCATAAGCGGGTGCATAGCTATTAATGGCTTCTGCAATTTGTGCGCCATAGAACATCACTTTTTTCGGTACACAACCTACGTTCACACAAGTGCCACCGAGATGTTTTGCTTCGATAATCGCACATTTTTTGCCATAGCTTGCCGCACGGTTAATTGAAGCAATCCCGCCGGAACCGCCACCGATCGCAATATAATCATAATGTTTAGTCATTTTCATTATCCTTTTTTACTCATTGGAATTGTGCTCTATTTTGCCTAAAAGTGAATAAGAAAGCTATAAATTGATGTAATTGGAATTGTCTATATGCGAGAAAAAGTGCGGTCATTTTTCGCATAATTTTCAGCAAGCAAAATGTATTTTCGCTATAATGCCCTTTAACTATAAAAAGAAATAAATTTAAATGAATAATAAACATTAGAGATAGAAAAATGCCTCAAAGAACTGATAAAAAAACAATCTGTTTGAATATGATTGTCAAAAATGAATCTGCTATCATCCGAGATACATTAGAGAACATTATTTCTCATATTCCATTAGATTATTATGTCATTAGTGACACAGGATCCGATGACAATACTGCAGACATTATCAAACAATTCTTTGATGAAAAAGGTATTCAAGGCGAAATTCATCACGATGAATGGGTAAACTTTGCCCATAATCGAAACTGTGCTCTACAACATGCACAAGGAAAAACAGATTATGTATTAATCTTTGATGCTGATGATCGCTTTGAAGGAAATTTTGTATTACCTGAAGAACTGACGAGTGACCGCTATTATTTCCGCATGGCAAATAGTGTAACGGGTGCAAATGTTTATTTCCGTACACTTATGTTTCGTAATGATGGGTCATTCTATTGGCGTGGCGTACTGCATGAATTTGTTGAACAACGTAAAAAAACCGTTGTGGAGCAAAAAATCTTTGGTGATTATTATGTAATTAGTGGTCGATTTGGGGCGCGTAGCAACAATCCACAAAAATATTTCCAAGATGCTCAAGTGTTAGAAAAAGCATTCTATTCACCTGAAGATGAAGATCTTAAAGATCGCTATGCGTTTTATACTGCACAATCTTATCGTGATGCAGATATGCCTGAAAAGGCCATTGAGTGGTATGCCAAACGTGCAAATTTAGGGGGATGGTATGAAGAAGTTTATTATTCACTTCTCCAAATTGCCCTATTAAAAATTGAATTAAATGCATCACTCAATGAAATACAAAATTTATTATTGGCTACTTATGAATATCGCCCACAACGTGCGGAAAGTCTTTATCATTTAGCTCGCCAACTACGCTACCACAACAAAGCCAGACTGGCTTATATTTATGCAACTGTGGCGGCAAACATCCCGCTAAGTAAAGATATTCTTTTTGTGGATCACGCTGTTTATGAATGGAAAGCGAAGGAGGAACTGGCGATGAGTGCGAATTCGGTGGGCAATTATCAGCTTTGCCATGATCTTTGCATCGAATTATTATTTAATCCAGCAGTACCAGAACCAAATAGAAAACTATTACTAGACAATTTGAAGTTAGCAAAAGAGCATCTTTAAAAATATTAGGCGTTCAATGCAAGGTAAATATAGATGAATAAAAAACTTGTTGGCTTAAGTATGGTTCGTAATGAAAGTGATGTTATTGAAACTTTTATTCGACATAATTTAACCTTATTAAATGAGTTGCATGTTGTCGATCATAATAGCAGTGATAATACACGGGAGATTCTTACACTCTTAAAACAAGAAGGATTACCAATTCATATCTATCATTACAATGAACTTGAATTTGCCCCTGAGCGTGTATTAAACCATATGATGCAGCATATTCTCAATAATGATGCTGACATTGATTATATCTTTCCACTTGATGCTGATGAGTTAATTTATTGTCCATCCCGTGAAATATTGCATTATTTTCTCTCACTTATTCCTCAGGAGCGTGTTGGAATGTATACATGGCGAGGCTATCTACCAAATTCTACAGAGTATGATCCAGATTTCATTTGCCACTTTATCGATCAACGAAAAGAAGAAATACTCACTCCTAAAGTGATTATTCCTCGTGCTATTGCTGAAACGTGTAGATTAACGATTGGTAGCCATTACATGATAAACAGTGATGGTAAAGAAATTAAAAGCACCGTATTTATCGAACCAAATAACCAACAATTCTATTATTGGTTTATTGAGAGATTTCAAGCGGAATTTATTACCACTAATGACTTATGGCTAGGTCACTACCCTATCCGCTCGACGGCCCAACAAATCAAAAAAGTACTCGAGAAATCTATTACTATGGTAATGGAAAAAAAAGGCCATAAAGATATCGCTTGGGAAACCCAACTTCGTGACTTACTGGCAAAAAAGATGAATATATCCTTAGAAACACTACGTTTAATAGCCTATCAATATCGTTCTACTACAAAAGAACAGACTGAAATAGCTAATAAACAAGCATTACGTCATCAAAAACTGGACTTAAAATACAAACATCTTATAAGTAATGATCCACTCCCTACTATCGCCAAATTAGTTCTCGAGCTCGCAGATAAATTACGTTAGTTATTGACTAACGTAATCTTTTATTAAAGACTATTTTCTGGACGCATAATAAGATAAGACCAATCTAGATGGCGAAAAAACCAATATTTTTCACGTTCAAACAAGCCTGTTTTTTGACAATTCCATGGTTTGGTCTCTGTTGTATAATGAATAACAATAGGGTGTTTATCTAAAGTAACAGATGACAAACCGCACTGTTCCTTAATATTTTCTATATACTTCACCTGAGCATTCTCTGCAAAACTATAATACTTTGCTTTCTCTCGTAAAACGATATTTAAAATACATTGATCACCATATAAGACTTGCTCAGCATATGCTTTAGCCGTTTCTAATAAAATATCAACTATTCCTTCATTTCTCCATTTAGCACAATCAATAAGTAATACACCACTATTAAAATACTTTCTCGAAATAGATTCGTCCAAATAAGGAAAAGGAAAAGTTTGCATAGTGCAATAATCTCTTATTACCCCCACAGGAGCACCCTCGAGATCACTATAATAAAAATCAGATAATGACCCATTCAAAATGATATCTGAATCTAAATATAAAACACGATCTTGATTAATCAGTTTGGGAATCATGAGACGGTAATAACTACTCGATGAAGAGATATGTTCTAGCGTCTTATAATCTTTAAAAATATCGTCAGAAATATGAATAGAAAATAGGTTATAACCCATTTTTTCTAATTTAAATTGAATACCCTCAAACCATTCTTGTGGAATATCATTATGTAAGACATAAAAGTTTACATTCTTATTATAGTAGCAAATGGATTTTAGCAACGCTTCCAAATGAGGCGTATATTTTGCATCAATCGCAAACGCAATATTAATTTTTTCTGAAGTGGTCATTTAGGTACATATCCTTAAGTTTGTCTAATTAATCACAAAACTATTTTTTAGAAATATTATTGTGTGCTCATTCTATCCCATTTCATCCTTAATTTGGTACAAATAAAAAACCCAGCCTAAGCTGGGTTTTTATCTATCTTAATGGAAAGTTAAATTACCATTGGTAACCTACACCCACAGAGCCACCTACGTCGCCTTGGGTATTTGCGTTACCTTGAAGTTTGAAGATAACTTTACCATTGTCGCTTGAGCGTGAGTAACCTACTGCTACAGCGCTTTCACCTTTGAAAGTACCAGCAGAAGCCGCAACCATTGATTTACCTGGGATGTAAACTTGTGGTAAACCTGCTGCTGCGTTAGCACCTGCGATACCGCCACGTGCTTCTTTTCCTACTTTATTGATACGTTTGTGTACATCACCAACTGATTGTTTCAATTGAGATACGTTCACAGCATCAGTATCTTTAGTACCCGCTTTCACATTGTGAACTTGGTTTCCACCCATATCAACATTACCACCTTCCTTAACAGTTAAGTTCTGAGTGGTTGTATTAGTAGTAGTCACGCTATCAACGTTCACATCATTCGCTAATCCAACAGTAATAGTATCACCATCAACCTGAGTCATGATGTTTTTACCACCATCAAACTTAGTCCAATCTTTATTAGCAGTATGACCTTTAACATTTACTTGAGTACCAAGTGCTGCCTTATGAGCTTTACCGCTATTTCCACCAAAGACTAAACCGTCATCCATAGTTGCTACTTCACGAGTGATATCCTTACCATCTTTACCTTTGATAGGGTTACCATCTTTGTCTACAGGTTTATAAACAATACGTTGTGTAGTTTCACCTGGTTCACCTTTAGCACCATTTTCTAAGTTAACAAGTGTTTGTTTACCATTATCTGTGGTGATATTGATAGACGCAGCGTCTTTACCATCTTTGCCTTTCGGTCCGGTTAAGCCAATTTGACCAACGCCGTCTTTACCAGAGATAGACACTGCATCTTTGCCGTCTTTACCACTGATTCCAACTTTGCCGTCTAAACCGTCTTTACCATCTTTACCGCCAGGAGCAGTAATAGTTACACCAGCTTTACCGTCTTTGCCATCTTTACCTTTCGGACCATTAACAACTACTGAATCCAAATTGGTTACATTGTTATTTAAGGCAAACTCTACTTTTGCTCCGTCTTTATCGCTAGTTTGTTTAACTGTTAAGTTTTTACCTGCTGCCATATCAACGGTGTTTTTATGCTTAATGGTTTTCGCAGCTTTTTCAGAATCGCTCGTTGTATTGCCAGTAGATTTGATGTTCCATTCTGAAACGCCATCTTTACCGTCTTTACCATCTGCACCTGTCGCACCAGTATCACCTTTAGCACCTGTTGCACCAGTATCGCCTTTAGCTCCATCTTTAACGATAGTCGTTGTAGTATTACCTTCACCATCTGTGATAGTTACAGTGTGAGTACCGTTGCCGTTGTCTTTAACATCAGCTTTAGCATTCTTACCGTCTGCACCATCTTTAACGACAGTTGTAGTAGTTTTACCTTCACCATCTGTGATAGTTACAGTGTGAGTACCGTTGCCGTTGTCTTTAACTTCAGCTTTAGCATTCTTACCGTCTGCACCTGTATCACCTTTCGCGCCAGTTGCACCATCTTTAACGATAGTTGTTGTGGTGTTACCTTCGCCATCTGTGATAGTTACAGTATGAGTACCGTTGCCGTTGTCTTTCACTTCAGCTTTAGCATTCTTACCGTCTGCACCTGTTGCACCGTCTTTAATGATGGTAGTAGTGGTATTACCGTTACCGTCTTTGATGGTTACAGTGTGAGTACCGTTGCCGTTGTCTTTAACGTCGGCTTCAGCATTTTTACCATCAGCACCAGTTGCACCGTCTTTAATGATGGTAGTAGTGGTATTACCGTTACCGTCTTTGATGGTTACAGTGTGAGTACCGTTGCCGTTGTCTTTAACGTCGGCTTCAGCATTTTTACCATCAGCACCAGTTGCACCGTCTTTAATGATGGTAGTAGTGGTATTACCGTTACCGTCTTTGATGGTTACAGTGTGAGTACCGTTGCCGTTGTCTTTAACGTCGGCTTCAGCGTTCTTACCGTCGGCACCAGTTGCACCGGTAGCACCAGTGTCACCTTTTTCACCTTTCGCACCTGTTGCACCAGTGTCACCTTTAGCACCGGTAGCACCGTCTTTAATAATGGTAGTAGTGGTATTACCGTTACCGTCTTTGATGGTTACAGTGTGAGTACCGT
>JAHZCF010000127.1 GCA_019423005.1 Haemophilus sp. | reverse complement strand
TGATTAAAGCTTCTTTTGATAATGCACAAGATGATATGCAAGCTCGTGAATTAGCTGAACAACGTGTTGAGGCTGATCGTGTGATTGAAAGCGTGATTGTGGCATTACAGCAAGATGGGGCAGACTTATTAACCGAAACTGAATTCCGTCAAATTGAAAATGCATTGAAACAATTAATGGATGTAAAAGAAGGTACAGATCGTCATGCTATTGCACAGGGCATTAAAGCCCTTGATGTGGCAACTCAAGAATTTGCGGCAAGACGAATGAATAAATCCATTAATCAAGCGCTGACAGGTAAATCTGTATCAGATATTGAGCAATAAAGTGCGGTTATAAATTAACGAGTTTTTTATATTGAGGAAAGTAATATGCCAAAAGTGATTTTTTTACCGAATGAAGAATTCTGTCCAGAAGGTATGGTGGTTGATGCGGCAGCAGGCGACAACTTATTAGAAGTGGCACATAATGCGGGTGTGGAAATTCATCATGCTTGCGATGGTTCTTGTGCTTGTACAACATGCCATGTAGTCATTCGTGAAGGGTTTGATTCATTAAATGAAGCCAGCGATCAAGAAGAAGATATGCTAGATAAAGCATGGGGCTTAGAAATGGATAGCCGCCTTTCTTGCCAATGTGTCGTGGGTGATGAAGATTTAGTGGTGGAAATCCCTAAATATAATATTAACCATGCGAATGAGGCAGCCCACTAATGAAATGGACCGATGCCCAACTTATTGCAGAAGAACTTTATGATCGTAATCCAGATTTAGATCCTAAAACGGTACGTTTCACGGATTTGCATAAGTGGATTTGTGAACTAGACAGTTTTGATGATGATCCAATGAAATCTAACGAGAGTATTCTCGAAGCGATTTTGTTGAAATGGTTAGATGAATACGAGTAATCGATTCGATTAAAAAAGCGAGCAGAGAGGCTCGCTTTTTTGTTTTGAGAATTTACCTCAAAATAAAACCGCACTTTATTGCTAAAGTGCGGTTATTTTTATTGTTGTTTTTAATTATTTTTTCTTCGCGTATTTTAAGGAGTCGATAGCAACCGCGAGGATGATAATGCTACCTTTAATGATATATTGCCAGTAAGGGTTTACACCGATGTAAGTTAAACCGTAGTTAATAACGGTGAAGATGATAACACCTGTGATTACGCCGATAACAGTACCCACACCACCAGCAAAAGATACACCACCTACTACGCAGGCAGCAATCGCATCTAATTCATACATGAAACCGAGGTTGTTGGTAGCACTACCGATACGACCAGCTTCTAACATACCACCGAATGCATAGAACATACCTGCAATCATGTAAATCACAACAAGGTTACGTGCTACGTTTACGCCAGATACTTTTGCTGCTTCAGGGTTACCACCGATAGCAAAGATATTTTTACCGAAGCGTGTTTTATTCCACATTACCCAAACTAAGAATGCACAAATCGCCGCATAAATAGTGATGTAGGATAATTTGAACGAACCAAGTCTGAAGAAGCCTTGTGCGAAGTTAGAGAAAGATTCACTGAAACCTGCAATTGGTGAGCCACCTACGCCATCATAATAAAGTGAGTTGAAACCGTAAACGATGATCATGGTACCCATGGTTGCAATGAACGGGGTTACATTGAGATAAGCGATAACTAAACCATTCACTAAGCCGATTACAGCACCTACCGCACAAACAGTCAGGATAACTACTGGAATAGGAATTTCACCTAAATCAGGGAACACGCGGTTCATGTTTTCCATTGATTGTAAGAGAGTAGCAGAAATAACCGCTGCTAAACCTACTTGGCGACCGGCTGACAAGTCGGTACCTTGAGTGATAAGCAAGCCTGCAACACCTAGGGCGATAATGAGACGGACAGATGATTGAGTTAAAATGTTACTAAAGTTGCGAACATTCAAGAATGTTGGATCTTGTGCGATGATGATGCCAAGTAAAATCAACAACACAAAATAAATCGCATTTTGTTTTAAGAAATCGAATGATTTATTTTTTTGTAAGGCACTCATAATTTGTTCCTTTATGATTTATAAATATTTTGCGGCAAGTTGCAAAATTTCTTCTTGAGACGTTTTTGCTGTTTCAACGATGCCTGCAACACGACCATTACTCATGACCAAAATTCGGTCTGTTACGCCTAATAATTCCGGCATTTCTGATGAAATCATGATGATGCCTTTATCTTTTTTAGCGAGTTCTTGAATGAGCTGATAAATTTCAAATTTTGCCCCAATATCAATACCACGAGTTGGTTCGTCGAGCATTAAGATATCTGGTTGGGTTAAAAGCCAACGGCCGATAATCACTTTTTGTTGGTTACCACCAGAAAGCGAGCCAATCGTTGTTTTGTGAGAAGGGGTTTTAACGTTCATCGCATCAATCACCCACTGTGTATCGCTTGCCATTTTTTTATTGCTGAGCAATTTCCAAGGAGTGAGGTAAGATTTCATATTTGAAATCAAAGAGTTGAATTCAATACTTAGGTTTGAATAAATCCCGGTTGAGCGACGTTCTTCAGTTACTAAAGCAAAACCGTGGTTAATCGCCTCAAGTGCGGTATGATTTTTCACGATTTTTCCGTTGAGCTTGATCGTCCCCTCTTTTAATTCGCGTACACCAAAAATGGCTTCCACAATATCGGTTCGTTTTGCACCAACAAGACCCGCAATACCTAAAATTTCACCTTTGCGTAAATTAAAGGAAACATCTTGAATAGACGGTTGGTTTACCGCTGTTAAATGTTCCACTTCAAGCGTGATTTCTTTTGGTACGTTTGTTTTTTCTGGGAAACGTTGTGTTAATTCACGGCCAACCATCATTGAAACGATTTCTTCCATAGTGGTGCCTTTAACTTGAACGGTATTGATCCATTTACCATCGCGAAGAATGGTGATTTCATCACAAATTTTGAAGATTTCATCCATTTTGTGTGAAATATAAATAATGCCACAACCGCGATCTTTTAATTTTTGAATAATTTTGAAAAGATGTTCTACTTCTTTTTCTGAAAGTGAGGATGTTGGCTCATCCATAATTACGATTTTAGCGTTATAAGAGAACGCTTTCGCAATTTCGATCATCTGCATTTGTGAAACGGAAAGTTTGGCCACTTTTTCTCTTGGATCAACATCAATGTCCAATTCATCGAAAATCGCTTTGGTATCACGATACATTTTGGCGTGATCCACAAAAGGACCTTTAAGTGGGTAGCGACCTAACCATAAGTTATCCATTACACTAGTTTGACGCACCAAGTTAAGTTCTTGGTGAACCATTGAAATCCCATTTTCAAGGGCTTCTTTTGATGTTTTAAAATCAACAGGTTTGCCTAAGAATAAAATTTCTCCTTCGTCTTTTGCATAAATTCCGAAGAGGCATTTTAATAATGTCGATTTTCCCGCCCCGTTTTCACCCATTAAGGCGTGAACAGAGTGAGAACGAACTGTTAGATTGGCGTGATCAAGGGCTTTTACACCGGGGAAAGACTTACTGACATCCGTCATCGTCAGTAGTACATCATTGTCTTGGGTTTGAGTTGTCATATCCAACCTCATCAAAAAGGGGGGAAAGGGAATTTGGGTTTCCTTTCCCCCCTAAAATTAAAGAAAAGCAATAGATTTTCTTATTTTAAGAATTCACTTAGGTTATCTTTATCCACACCAACATAAGGGATACGTACAACACGGTTTTCTAATTTCCATTTTGTACCTTCTGTTGCTGCTTTACCGTTAGCAAGGTTTGCAGAAAGTTGAACAACAGCTTTACCTTGGTTAACACCATCGTTTAACACGGTACCAGCAATTTCGCCTTTCTTAATTAATTGAAGTACTTCTGGTAATGCATCCACACCAAAGATTGGTAATTTTTTACCGTGTGCTTTGGTTGCTTCTAACGCACCTAACGCCATACCGTCATTGTTTGAAATGATCATTTCAATTTCGTTAGCTTTAGAGCTAGATAACCATGCATCCACTTTATCTTTAGCCATTGCTGCATCCCACATACCGGTATCAATAAATAATTGTTCGGTTGGAATACCTTTAGCATTTAATTGTTCAATTACATATTTAGTACGTGCTTCCGCATCTGGATGGCCAGGTTCACCTTTTAATAATACATATTGGATTTTACCGTCTTTGTTTAAGTCTAAGGCTGGCATAGCTTTCCATTGTTTTGCAATTAAATCACCTTGGATTAAACCTGATTCTTTCGGATCGGTACCAACATAGTAAGCGTGATCGTAGCTACCAATTGCTTTTGCACCTGGGTCTTTATTGAAGAAAACAACAGGAATGTCATCTTGTTTAGCTTTCTTAATAACAGTTGAAGCTGCTGCTGGGTCTACTAAGTTAATGGCTAGGGCTTTTACACCTTTAGAAAGCAAACCATCTACTTGGTCGTTTTGAATAGATTGTGCATTTTGAGAGTCATTCATTAATAACTCAATACCGCCAAGAGCTTTCGCTTCTTTATCGATTTCTTTACGCATTAATGACATGAAGTTGTCATCATATTTATAAATGGTAACACCAATACGGTTATCGGCTGCAAAACCTGAAGTTGCTGAACCTAAACCGATTGCTAAAGCGACCGCACTTAATACTGCTGTTTTTTTCATAAAAACGCTCCTATTAGAGAAAGAGATTTTATTGTTGATTTTTATATACCAAATAGAGGAATGTTGCGTACATCTATTGCAACTGAATCCATCATAACGAAATCAAAATTGTTAATCTGTGATCAAACTCACATAAATGAAAACGATTACATAGCAATGTTTAAATTTGTGATCTCCGTCACGGTTTCATTGCATTTTCTACAGAAAAACGTCTCACCAAGGTTGGATTAAATTGGACAACAGTCGGTGTAACAATAGACGAGTCAACTAAGCTCAAAGCCAGTTTTGCCGCATAATTTGCCATTAAATCAATTGGATAGCGAATAGTGGTAAGCTTAGGAATCAAATATCGAGCAATTGGCATATCATCAAAGCCCACAATGGAAAACTGTTTCGGCACTTTGATATTGTTTTCATTTAAAACGGAAATTGCTCCCGCAGCCATCGTATCGTTATAGGCCACTACAGCGGTTAAATTGGAGTTGTAGCTCAATAAATCAATCATGGCCTTTTCACCACCTTCAAAATCAGGTGAATTATGCACAATGGCTTGTTCTACAATGGGGAAGTTATGCGCTTCTAAGGCTTCTAAGTAGCCTTCCTTACGTTCTGTTTCATCTAAAATACCGTGATTGGAACCAATATAGGCGATGTGCTTATGGCCATAACGAATCAACATTTCAGTGGCAAGATAGGTGCCTTGACGGTTATCAAGGCTGACGCAACGATTTTCATAGCCTGCAATCACACGGTTAATCACCACCATACCGGGTACATTTTCTAAATAATGCTGTAACTCTTCGTCAGAAAGGGCTTTGGAATGAACGACCAGACAGCTACAACGCTTGCGTAGCAAGGTATCAATGGCTTCACGCTCTTTTTCTGCATGATGGTATCCAATGCCGATCAAAATCGTTTTTTGATGCTCTTCAGCAACTTTATCGACCGATTTAACCAAGATAGCAAAGAACGGATCCGTTACATCAGTAACCACCACGCCAATGGTATCAGTATTTTGTACTGCCAGAGCTTGTGCGTTTGCATTGGGTTGATAATTTAAGACTTCCATTGCACGTTGTACTGAATAACGGGTTTTTTCACTCACAGATGGGGAGTGATTAATCACCCGGGAAACAGTGGCAACCGACACGCAAGCTAATTCAGCAA
>JAHZCF010000126.1 GCA_019423005.1 Haemophilus sp. | reverse complement strand
TTGCATTGTCATCAATACGAACACGTTTACGTAAATCACGACGTTGACGACGCTCTGCTACCGGTTTCTCTGCTTTTTCTTCTTGACGATTATCATCAGAAACATTAGCAAAATTAACCGCACTTTCAGATATCACCTCTTCATTTGCGTTACGACGATTGCGACGATTATTTACACGCTCGCGAGTTGGACGCGCATTTTCTTCATCTGTATTTTTCGCATTATCATTGTTTTCGTTATTGCGAGAACGGCGATTATTACGACGATCTTGATTGCGGCGATTATTGCGGTTGCCGTTACGATTATTGCGGTTGTTTTGGTTTTTCTCTTCTTCTTTTGGTTCAGAGGCAAATAAACCTTTAATTGCGGCAACAATTTTCGCAAACAATGATGGTTCTTCCGATTTACGCTCAACCGGTGCTGGCGCAGCTGTTGGGATCGATAAAGATACTGCTGCACTTTCCATCACTTGCTCAGAGGTCACTGCTGCAGTTTCGATATTGCGAGAAACAAGAGACTCTTCAGGTACAAATGTATCGTCTTGTGCATCATGGAATTTCGCTAAGTTATAGCTTAATTCATTGAGCTCTTCGCCCTCACGAACACGGAATACGCTGAAATGTGGCGTTTCCATTGCTTCATTTGGCACCACGATAATATCTACATCATGACGTTTTTCGATGCCATGAACAGCTTTACGTTTTTCGTTAAGTAAGTAAGATGCAATTTGTACAGGCACGATGGTGTGTACTTGTTTGGTATTTTCTTTTAACGCTTCTTCTTCGATTAAACGTAAGATAGAAAGTGATAAACTTTCGTTATCACGCACTTTACCCGTACCTTGACAACGTGGGCAAACATGGTGAGAAGACTCACCTAATGATGGACTTAAACGCTGACGCGACATTTCCAACAAACCGAAGCGAGAAATACGGCTAATTTGAATACGTGCACGGTCTTGACGCACCGCATCACGAATACGGTTTTCTACTTCACGTTGGTGACGAACAGGTGTCATATCGATAAAATCAATGACCACTAAACCACCTAAGTCACGTAAACGTAATTGACGAGCAATTTCATCCGCCGCTTCAAGGTTCG
>JAHZCF010000125.1 GCA_019423005.1 Haemophilus sp. | reverse complement strand
CTAGAAGCGATCGCAGAACCACAACCATAAGTTTTGAATTTTGCGTCTTCAATAATGCCGCTGTCATTTACTTTGATTTGTAACTGCATAACGTCACCGCAAGCTGGCGCACCCACCATACCGGTTCCCACTGAATTATCTTTTTTGTCCATTGAACCAACATTGCGTGGATTTTCGTAATGATCGATAACTTTTTCGCTGTATGCCATATTATTTTCCTTTCCTAAATAAGTTGCAATAAGTTGCTATCAAGGCGGTCAAGTCGCCTTGAAAATTAGTGGGCTGCCCACTCAATAGTGTTTAAATCAATACCTTCTTTGAACATATCCCAAAGTGGAGATAATTCACGAAGTTTCGCTACTGCACCATGCATTAAATTAATGGTGTAATCAATTTCTTCTTCAGTAGTCCAACGACCAAGAGTGAAACGAATTGAGCTATGCGCTAATTCATCATTACGACCTAATGCACGTAATACATAAGATGGCTCTAAACTTGCAGACGTACAAGCGGAACCAGAAGATACTGCAATATCACGTAATGCCATCATTAATGACTCACCTTCAACATAGTTAAAGCTGATATTTAAATTATTTGCTACGCGGTGTTCCATTGAACCATTTACATAGGTTTCTTCAATTTCTTTCAAACCATTATATAAACGATCGCGTAAAGCTCTGATACGCGGAATCTCTGTCGCCATTTCTTCTTTTGCAATGCGATAAGCTTCACCCATACCCACAATTTGGTGTACAGGTAATGTACCAGAACGCATACCACGCTCGTGACCACCACCATGGATAATGGCTTCTAAACGAACACGCGGTTTACGGCAAACATATAATGCCCCGATACCTTTTGGTCCGTATAATTTGTGGCTAGACATTGACATCAAATCAACCGGTAATTCAGCAAGATTAATTTCTACTTTACCGACACTTTGGGTCGCATCTACGTGGAAAATTGTTTTGTTTGCACGGCAAAGCTCACCAATTGCTTTAATATCCTGGATCACGCCAATCTCATTATTCACGTGCATAATTGACACAAGAATAGTCTCTGGACGCAATGCAGCTTTGAATTTCTCAAGATCGATTAAACCATCTTCTTCTGGATCTAAATAGGTCACTTCAAAGCCTTCACGCTCTAATTGACGGCAAGTATCCAATACAGCCTTGTGTTCAGTTTTGCAGGTGATAATGTGCTTACCTTTTGTTTGATAAAAGTGTGCAGCACCTTTAATAGCAAGGTTATCGGCTTCTGTTGCTCCTGAAGTAAACACAATTTCACGTGAATCTGCACCAATCAAATCCGCAATTTGATTACGTGCAATATCAACCGCTTCTTCAGCTTGCCAGCCAAACTTATGTGAACGAGATGCTGGATTACCGAATACACCATCAATGGTTAAATATTCCATCATTTTTTTAGCTACACGTTCATCCACTGGACATGTTGCTGCATAATCTAAATAAATTGGTAATTTCATTTTCACTCCTAAATAACTACCAAAAATGCCATCATTTTGACCGCACTTTGATCTACTTTCCTATTATTGGTTAACAACAACCAAATCATCAAAATCTTTGTGAGCTTTATGTTTTCCTGATTTTTTCTCCACAAGCTCTGCTAAAGTGATCTGATCTAAAAAATCAGTAATGCGATCACTTAAATCTTGCCATAAAGAATGAGTTAAACATTCAACCCCACCTTGACAATTTCCCTTTCCAAGGCATCTTGTGACATTAATGTTCTCATTTACGGCAGAGATCACCATACCGATAGAAATTTGATCTGCTGGTAACGCTAAACGATAGCCACCACCTGGGCCACGAACGCTTTTTACTAATCCACCACGACGCAATTTTGCAAATAATTGCTCAAGATAAGAAAGTGAAATATTTTGACGTTCTGAGATATCCGCTAAACAAACTGGCTCTGTCCCTGCGTGTAATGCGATATCTAAAATTGCGGTAACCGCGTATCGTCCTTTAGATGTAAGTTTCATAAAGCATCCCTATTAATCGTCGTTTGGATAGTTTACATATCTGACTATGATAGTCAATTTTAGTCTTTTTGCAGATTAAGGCGTTTTTCGACCGCACTTAACATTCCACGCAAGATATTTAATTCATTTTTTTCGAGAGAAGAACGGTTATAAAGCCGTCTTAACTTTTGTATAACACCTTGATTTTGAATAAAACCAAGTGATTGATATACCTGTTCCGTATGCGCAAAAAAATACTCCATTTCTTGCGCTGTCGGATAGATATTTTCTATTGTAGAAAGTGTACTTTCCGTTCTTTCTTTAGCTAAAAATGCCATCCGCATTTCATAACTCACTAACTGTACGGCCATCGCTAGATTTAGCGAGGAATATTCAGGGTTAGCGGGAATATTTAAATGATAATGACATTTAAGTAATTCTTCATTTGTGAGCCCAACACGCTCACGACCGAACACAATCGCGACTTGGCCTTGATGAGCACAGGCTTTCTCTGCACATTCTCTAGGTTCAATCAACGTACTCTGTAAATGACGCAATCTCGCACTGGTGCCAATTACCAAAGAGCAATCTTCTATTGCCTGCTCAAAAGTATCGACAATTTGGGCATTTCGAACGAGGTCATCTGCGCCAGCGGCTAATGCAATAGATTGTTCATCCACCGATTTTGGTGATACTAAATAGAGATTGGATAATCCCATCGTTTTCATCGCACGTGCAGCAGAACCGATGTTCCCACTGTGTGATGTTTCAACCAAAATAATACGAATATTTTGTAACATTTTTATGCCCGACTTAAAGTTGTGGATATTCTACCATAATAACCGCCAAATATAGTCAAGAATTTTGAAAATATTTTAATTTTTTGTAAATTTTTTAACAAATAGGAGAATAAGATGTTGACTGGTGGGCTGTGAGAGGCTCGAACTCTCGACCGACGGATTAAGAGTCCGCTGCTCTACCAACTGAGCTAACA
>JAHZCF010000124.1 GCA_019423005.1 Haemophilus sp. | reverse complement strand
TCTTATGTAACGATGTGATTAAAAATCCACAAGTAGAACAATACTTAGCAGACTATCAAGCTCATTTGGAAAAAGTGTTCGGATAATTGCAAAAATGTTTTAAAATCTGACTGAACTTTGCCATAAATAAAAGGCCGTCTGAAATACTAATTTCAGACGGCCTTTTATTTATTCACATTATTTCAATTTCTCGTTGAAGAACTGCTCCAATTTATCAAACTAAGGCTTTATAAGCATCTTCACCGAAGTAACGGCTGTGAGCAACCCTGTGAACCACTAAATCAAGTGCTTTCAATGTGCTGACAGCTACCGCTTTGATACGAGGGGCGGATACCGATGCATTCAAGGCAAATTTACCCCAGCCACATACGCCCAAAATTCTTATTTTATCACGATTGACATTATCTAATGAGCCAAAAAAATCAACTGCAGCTGAGTAGTCTTCTAAGTTGATTTCAGGAGCCGGTAAATTGTGTGGTGAGCCTGAACTTTCGCCAGTGTATGAACTGTCAAATACAATGGTAACGAAACACGTACCGCTAGTGTTTGGGCATAAAGACCTGATATTTGTTCTTTTACCACACGCTACAATGGCAAGGTATTGTTTAGTTTTGTTGATGGTTTAATGGGGGGTAAAGAATGCTCCCCAATTCAATACTGTTGCTGTGGGATTTGAATATATTGTTGCATATAAGTTCCTAATATTTTGTTTTTAGAGAATAAAATTTGGTTATTTGTAGGATTTTTATGGAAATATATTCTGAAAGGGAATTATATGCTTCGGGATTAATAGATTATATGTGGCTAAAAGGTTGTATGAAAATCAGTTATAGTATATTTTTAAGCAACAGTTTTACTTTGAGATATAGAAAAACAGAAGCCAAAGTGAAAAATCTTTGCAACAATTGTATTATTCCTTGCTTAACTAATTTTCTTAACATAATTTATTATGATAAAATCAAACTTAATTTAATTTCCTAAGGAGAAAACCATGCTAAAAATAGACACTTCAATAATAGAAACTGCCTCTGTTATTTCTAAGAATATTGATAGATTTGATGATTCAGAAAGAGGCTTACTTTCGCAAAACATTCTCGCTCAATTAAGAAATTTAGTCGAATATATTGCCCAGAAAATATATAGTAATGGTCAGGATATTGATCCTAACAACTATTCAGATAAAAAAGAAGCATGGGAATATATAAAATCAAAAGGAAGTTTTGATTTCCTGCATAAGTTTCATGGTCTATTACAAAAATCCGTCTCACACTATACGATAGATGAGAATGGATCGGAAAGGCTAATGTTAAAGTATTACGAATATTTACTAAAAATAAAATTATTTCTAAGTAGAAACTATGGGTTGGATATTTTGGTAAACTTAGAAGATTTCCCTTTAAATTTAGACGAAAAACTAACTGAGTATTATGAAAAAATATCATTAAAAATAAACGCAGACCATATCAATAATACCTATTCTGATTATAATGATAGATATTATATTCAAAAAATAAAACCTTTCTTTGTGAAACAAGAAATATATTATGAAGTTACATTTACTATTGCAAATGATAAAGTAAGTAAATTTGATAGAATTATTGCCTTTACACGCCACGATATACTGGATAATTACGCAGTAAAATTAAGAATAAGAGAAGATTATATTGATATACTAAACAGTAGGATGCCAATTAAAATTATTGATAACTGGGAAGTGTCAATACGTAACTGTGAATTTAAGAATTTCTCAAAAATTTTCAACATGCAATCAGTTCATTCTAATAGTAATGAATATTCTTTAATAATGAAGTATTTAACTTATAATAAGATTGATTTTGTTGATATTGTACGATTATCAGACAATTATTTTTACCATTTTAAAAATCAAATAACTTCACAAGCAAGAACTGCTAATTTTATCAATATATTGGAAGTTTGTAGAAACCTTATAAGAAAAAATTTAGCAGGAGGAAATGTTATCAGCTATTTGCTGTATAAATTAAATAATAAAGTAATTAAAAATCAGCTTAATAATGATTCATGTCAAAAATTATCCAACTTAAACCTTAAGTGGGGGTGTATTCCATTTGATGAAATGCCATTCACGACATCTTTAATAAACCACAATCCTAAAATACATGATTTATTTAATTGCATTAATACATCGAATCGTGAATATGAATTCCTAGCAAGATTCATTAAGAATAACGCAGAGCAAAAAGGAATGTTGTTTACAAAATTAGAAGAATTACCTAGTTTCTCTAATGTTCAAGAATTAATGAAAGAATATAATTCTAAAGTATATGACAAGCATACTAATAGAAAATTATATGAATATAAAGGTTTTATCTATATGAGAGAGTATATAGATAACTGCATTGATATTATTCAGGAAATAAAAAAATATGCAAATGAAAAGATTGAAGGCTATACCAATTCTGTTAATTTCTGGTTAAGTGATAGTTCATATAAAATTGATTGTACTGAGAAATTAAAATTACTAAAAAATATGTTTTCTCAATCCAGAGTGTCATTGGTTTATGGTGCGGCAGGGACTGGCAAATCTACTGTCATCAATCATATATCTCACTTCTGGAATGAAAAAGATAAAATATATTTAGCCAATACCAATCCTGCTGTAAATAATTTGAAAAGAAGAGTAACTGCTAAAAATAGTGATTTTATGACTATTTCAAAATTCTTATCCAGAAGGAATAGTCACGTATCTTGTGATTTATTAGTTATTGATGAGTGTAGCACTATTAGTAATCAAGATATGGTAAGTATTTTAAGAAAAATAGATTGCAAAATGCTTGTTTTAGTTGGGGATGTTTTTCAAATTGAATCTATTTTGTTCGGAAATTGGTTTGACATCATTCGTAGATTTGTCAATAAATCTGCTATTTTAGAATTGAAAAAACCATATAGGACCACCAATGAAAATTTATTAACGATCTGGAATAGGGTCAGGAACTTAGATATAGCAATATTAGAGCCTATGGTAAAAGAAAAATATTCTGTGAGATTAGATAAATCAGTACTGGAAGAGCCAAATGATGATGAAATCATTTTGTGCCTGAATTATGATGGTATTTATGGTATTAATAATATTAATCATTTTTTGCAGAGTAATAACCCGAACCTGCCTGTTTTATGGGGAGTACATGATTACAAGGTGAATGATCCTATTTTGTTTAATGAGTCAGAAAGATTTACTCCACTTATTCATAACAACATGAAAGGAAAAATTGTTGATATTAACAAAACAGAAAGTGAAATATTTTTTACTATTGAATTAGATATTAGCATAAATGAGATCGATGCAGATAAATATGATTTCGAACTTTTATCAAATAAAGACAGTAAAAATTCAATCATTAAATTTTCAGTTAAAAAATATCCAGATACTGATGAGGATGATGACTCATTTGATAAATTAGTTCCATTTCAAGTCGCTTATGCCGTATCTATTCATAAATCACAAGGTTTAGAATACAAGTCTGTTAAAATCATTATTACAAACGAGTTAGAAGAACTGGTAAGCCACAGTATTTTTTATACAGCTATTACAAGAGCAAAAGAAAATTTAAAAATTTACTGGTCTCCAGAAACAGAAAAAGTCATTCTTTCTAGTTTCAAAAAGAAAGATTTTTCTAGAGATATTGGGTTATTAAAAGGGATGATAAATTCCCAGGACAACAGCAGAGAATTATAGACATCATCTACAAATAAGGTCGGTATGATCTTGCTTTACCTTTTCAGTCAAAGCAAGGAATCTGGAATTTGAATGCGGCGGATGAATAAATCGACACTGGAGTATATTTTGGCATATTGCTTGCCATATTTATTTGACAAGTGGCGAAGTGGTGGAGCTTTTTCCTAACCCTACGATGGTACAAGTTTCCTAACATATGTCTAAAATATTAATTCGTTCGATTCAGATTTTTACTATTTTCATGAATAACTTCAGTTTGCTTATATTTTAGATAGATAAAAGCTTCGTCAGTAGAAACTCGCTATCTGGGAAAGTCAATGTTCAAAATCCTTTTGATTTTTTGAGCGCACTTTGGGTCATTAGAAGAAAATGAAGAACTTGAACAGGTAATCACTTTATCGCCAAATATCACTATATTTTCCAGTAAACTTTATTTGTGAGCTTGCTTTGGGATTTTGCTAACTCCGAAGACACAATAGATTGTAATAGCACAAGCGAGGATGCTTGTGCTATCAGGGGGTTATAGCATAATTAGGCAAACCCACTTCATTAGATAATTTTGCAGAGCGCTATCCTTTTGCCGGACAAATCAACCTTAGCACAGGGCGAGCATGGCATTTCCCGATTAACAGTGAGCAAGTCTTAAACCCCCGTCGAATCAATTTTTTAAGTACAGATTTATACAGCTATTTACAGGCAGTATTGCAAGGGAAATCAGCAGGAATGTTGAGTGATTTCTTATGTGAGCCTTATCTAAAATCCGAGCAGCTTGTTCGCTTGTTTCCTGAAGTGGAGATTCAAAAATGGCAACTGTTTTTATACCGTCCATATGAAACCGTTACGCCACCAAGGGTATTGAAAGTCTTTGAAATTCTGGAAGGAATTTTGAAAAAGGAATTTGAGAGATAATCAAGCGGTCTAATTTTGAATTGAATTTGCAAAAACATCTAAAAAGCTGACCGCACTTTACAACAAAAAAATTTAAGTATCCTCAATTTGAAACTGTTTACGCCAGCGATTTGGTGAAATCTTATGTTTTTTCAAGAAGTGCTGACGCAAGGCAGTATCGCTATGAAATCCACTTTGTTCTGCAATATCAGTAATAGATAAATCTGTGCTTTCCAAAAGCTCTCTTGCTCGCTGTAGCCTTGCTTCAATTAACCATTGATTTAATGACATTCCGGTTGCTTTGCGAAAATGTCGGGTGAAAGTGCTACGGCTCATTGACAAACGTTCTGCAAGGCTATCAGTCGAATGAAGTGCGGTCAGATTTTCATTTAAATAAGCAAGCAACGCATTGATATTATGATTAGGAGTGGAACGAGAAATAGGGCGTTCGATAAATTGTGCTTGTCCGCCTTCACGATGAGGGGGGATAACCAGCATTCGGGCAATATGATTGGCAATTTTCACACCATATAATTTACGGACAATAGAAAGGCAACAATCCATGGAAGCTGCCGTTCCTGCTGAGGTAATCAGTCGATCTTGTTCTAAATAAATAGGATTTAAATCCCATTTCACCTGTGGAAAGCGACAAGTAAAATCACTATCTCCTAGCCAATGTGTGGTTGCTTTTTTGCCGTTAAGTAGGCCACTGCACGCCAACACATAGGCGCCATAACATAAACCCACTACTGTCGCACCACGTTGATACGCTTGCCGTAATGCTGTTAATAAAGCCTCACTCGGCATTACTTGAGTATCATGCCATCCAGTCATCACAACAATATCGGCATTATCCAACCATTCTAAACCGCCATCTAAATGTATGTGAAATAGCGAGTTTGTCAGGTTGTCCGAATCGCTAACGATTTTACATTCAAATAACGGCTTGCCGTTTAAATCCGACATAGAAAAAACGGAATATGCCATCGCAAAATGAATGGGCATCATTTGTTCATACACAATCAAAGCAACTGTGGGTTTATTCATTTTATTTCTCCTACTTTGATATGAGCATAACACAGAAATGACCCGATTATTACGTTTATTGATTTTTTATCTATTTTTGCGCAATTTTGTTCTCACTATAATATGTTTATTCATTCAATAACGTACAGAAAAGGAAAAACAATGAACTTAAAAACCTTAATTAGCACTACAGCATTGGCTATTGGTGCAAATACTTTCGCTGTAGATCTTGCCTCTAAAAACACTGATAGCTACCAACATATCCGCAATGCCATGGGTCGCCTGAACTACGCAGGGAAAACTTTTTTAATTGATCCGATGCTTGCTGAAAAAGGACGTTATGCAGGCTTTGAAGGAACATTAAATAGCCATTTGCGTAATCCACTTGTGGAATTGCCGATGAAAGCAGAAGATACTTTCAAAGATGTTGATGCCATTATTTTGACTCATACACATGAAGATCATTGGGATGAGGTTGCACAAAAAATTTTACCTAAATCCATCAAAATTTTTGTGCAACATGAACGGGATGGCGACTTACTCAAAGCGCAAGGTTTTACTAACATAACCAGTTTATCGCTAGAAAAAACGGTAGAGTTCGAAGGTATTATTTTAAATAAAACCGGTGGTTCTCACGGCACAACGGAAATGTACGCTGTACCACAATTGGCCGAGATTTTAGATGAGGCGATGGGCGTAATATTCCAAGCGAAAGGTCATCCAACGGTTTATTTGGTTGGTGACACAATTTGGACTGCCGAAGTAAACAAAGCCATTAATCGTTATAAACCTGATGTAATGATTATGAACACAGGTGATGCGCGTACCTTAGCTTTTCCGAATGACGGCATTATTATGGGGTTACAAGATGTTGCTCATGCTCGCCAAATGCTACCGAATACAAAACTTATCACGGTGCACATGGATGCGGTAAACCATATGTCTGTGTACCGTAAGGATTTACGCCAATTTGTCCAAGCAAACAAGCTTGAAAATGTAGTAATTCCAGAAGATGGTGAAACAGTGAAGTTTTAAAAACAAGCGGTTTTAATTTTGAATTGAATTTGCAAAAACACCTAAAAATTTGACCACACTTTGTTATAAAAAAGCCGTCTGAAATTTTAGACGGCCTTTTTCTAAGAAATAATTTTAATTAATTCCTTCCACTAAAATTGCGCGGCCTGTTGTTGCGCCCAAACGGATGGATTTGAATGCTTGGAAACGCCGAAATCGGGCACGATACGCAATACTTTCCGCAAAACGGGTTTTCTGTTTCAGGAAAACCGCCTGCCGGAAAACTTGACCGCGATGCAGAATATCGCTATTTTTATGGACAAACCCGATGAAGGCGAAATCATCGCGCTGGCGGCGAAAGTCGGGCTGACTGCGGGCGATTTGAACAAATATCCGACCGAATTGTCCGGTGGCATGGCGAAACGGGTAGCATTTTTGCGCCTGCTGCTGTGCGGCTGCGACCTTGCCTTGCTGGACGAGCCGTTCGTCGGTTTGGACCGCGATTTGCGCGATATTTTGGTCGCCATGCTGGTGGAAAAAATCGAGCGGCAGGGCATGGCGTGTATGCTGGTAACGCACGACCGCTTCGAAGTCGCACGCCTGAGCCATGAAATCATGCTGCTTTCCACTAAGGGCATGAACGTGCAAAACGTGATTACCCTGCCTACGCCGCTGTCTGAACGCGATTGGGCTTTTGAAGAAGCCGTGGTGCCAAGGGGGCAGGGGATTCATTATGAGGTGCTTTATGTTTTCGACTGTGATTACTGCTGCTGTTTTATATATTGCTACAGCAGTAGATTTGTTGGTAATACTATTAATATTTTTTGCTAGAGCAAATACTAGAAAAGAATATCGAGATATTTATATCGGACAATATTTAGGTTCTGTAATTTTAATATTAGTTAGTTTATTTCTAGCTTTTGTTTTGAATTATGTTCCGGAAAAATGGGTGTTGGGTTTATTAGGTTTAATACCGATTTACTTAGGTATTAAAGTTGCTATTTACGACGATTGTGAGGGCGAAAAAAGAGCTAAAAAAGAATTGGATGAAAAAGGGTTGTCAAAATTAGTCGGTATTGTTGCTTTGGTTACAGTTGCTAGTTGTGGTGCAGATAATATTGGACTTTTTGTTCCTTACTTTGTGACTTTAGATCTTGTCGACTTATTAGTTACTCTTCTTGTATTTTTAATATTGATTTTTGTTTTAGTATATACAGCACAAAGATTGGCTAATATTTCAGGTATTGGTGAAATTGTAGAGAAGTTTAGTCGTTGGATAATGGCTGTTATTTATATTGGTTTAGGGTTATTTATTATTATTGAAAATAATACAATTCAAACAATAATATCAATAATATGAATGATACGGGCATGTGAGTATCTGACAAACCTTCGGCTTGCTTCTTCAATACAAGATACAACCCTGTCCGCCCAATAAATCCATATCCGAAAGCATCTTCATGCAGAATTAAGCCAAACCATGAATAAGTTTTTCACCCATCCCATGCGGCCGTTTTTCGTCGGTGCGGCGGTGCTTGCCATACTCGGCGCGTTGGTGTTTTTCATCAGCTCCGGTGCCGTCATTTTGAAATGAAACCAAATCAAAGCCGATTGAACCATCGTCCACTTGGGTACGACCATCACGTCCGCCGGTTGCTGTTGCTGATGTTTTGTAGAAAATTTTCATGATATTGTCCTCAATTCAATATTGGTTAAATGTTTTGGCGTACTGCCGTTGAAAGTGAGTTCATTATATTGAACGGCAATATGAAGTGTTATATGATTTATCCAAATTACTTGCCTATTCCTACAAAACTATGTTCTCAACTGAAACGATAGAACGCTTATTAAAAGTTATTCCATATAACGAAACCTATTCATCTCCAATTAAAGGCTTGGTGATTCGCCATGCCGATCAGCCGTTTTGCTACGAGGGTATTATTCAAGAACCGAGCATTTGCATCGTGTTAAGTGGGGAACGTGAAATACAACTAGGCGAACAATGCTACCGTTTTGACAATCAACACTTTATGTTCTGCCCTGTAAATGTGCCGATGCGCGGCGAAATTAAATATGCCGAGCCGAAAAAGCCGTTTTTAGTGATGTCGATGAAAATTGATATTGAAAGCGTTAGCAAGATTTTATTAGCAAATCCAAACCTTGCAGATGATGTTCAACAGGGCGACGAAGGTTTTGCACAATGGCATTTGGATGAATCTCTCAAAAATGCTGTTGAACGTCTATTGCTCTTGCACGAAAATCTAAAAGATATTGAGTTTCTTGCACCGCTTATCCAACAAGAAATTTATTATCGACTCCTTACAGGCGAGCAAGGTGGCAAATTTAAAGCCATGGTAAGCAATGGATCGCACACCAAAAAAATCGCCCAAGCCACCCATTATCTGCAACAACATTTTAGTGAAACCATCACCGTGGAAACCTTGGCAAATCTAAGTGGTATGTCATTATCTGGATTTCATAGTCATTTTAAGAAGATAACCAGCCTTTCACCGCTGCAATATCAAAAATCCTTACGTCTGATGGAAGCCAGACGACTAATTGCACAAGAAGAGCAAGGCATTACTGAAACCGCTTACCAAGTCGGCTACGAGTCACCTAGCCAATTCAGCCGTGAATACAAACGGTATTTCGGGCATGCGCCCAAGGGGGATATTAAATAGATGGGGCTTAAAGATAGGTTTAAAAACACATAAAGATGTGACCGCACTTTATCATTTAAAAAAACGTTTGAAACGATCATTTAGAGGGTTTTTTATTTAACTGAAATTTTGTGAAAAACATTAAAAATGAGATAATTCTCAAACCTTTTAAGAGGCGTTATTTATAAAAATATTTGGAGAAAGCATGGAACACAAACTTGAGGATATCATTGCGATTTTTAATCAATGTTTTGAAGAAGAATATAATACGCGATTGGTTAAAGGTGGGGATGAGCCGATTTACATTCCTGCAAATGATGAGGTGCCTTATAACGCCATTTACTTTGCGAGAGGCTTTTACAGCAGTGCATTACATGAAATTGCCCATTGGTTGGTGGCGGGGAAAGAGCGCCGTAAATTAGAAGATTTTGGCTATTGGTATGAGCCGGATGGTCGTTCTGAAGAACGTCAGCGTGATTTTGAAAAGGTGGAAGTGAAGCCTCAAGCGTTAGAATGGATTTTAGCCACAGCGGCAGGTTTTCGTTATTTTGCCAGTGCCGATAATTTGAATGGTAATCCAGGGGATACGCAACCATTTAAGCAAGCGGTGTATGAGCAAGTGAAAACCTATGCAGAAAAAGGCTTACCAAAACGTGCCGAAACCTTGCGTCATGCGTTGGCTCAATTTTATGGTACGGAAGACCGAATTGATTTAGCGAAGTTTGATGTTACTCGAATCTAAAGCGCGGTCATTTTTAGGCAGATTTTGCGTCTGTCAATTTTCCTCAAAATCGGCTAAAATAGGCCGATTTTATTTTTGGCTTTAACTTTATAAAAATATGAAAGATTCTATTATTGCAAAACTTGAAAGTTTAAAAGAATGTTATGAAGAATTAGAGGCATTGCTAGGCGATGCATCGGTGATTTCGGATCAGGATAAATTCCGCGCGTATTCTAAAGAATATTCACAACTTGAAGATGTGGTGAAATGTTTTAATCGTTGGAATCAGCTTAATTCTAACATTGCTGATGCAGAATTGATGTTAGATGATCCTGAAATGAAAGAAATGGCAGAAATGGAAATTGAAGAATCCAAAGCCGAAATTGAAGAAGTCGAGCAACAACTTCAAATTCTTTTATTACCGAAAGATCCAAATGATGAATATAACTGCTATTTAGAAATTCGTGCGGGTACAGGTGGGGATGAAGCGGGTATCTTTGCCGGCGATTTATTCCGTATGTATAGCCGTTATGCTGAAAGTAAACGCTGGCGTGTTGAAATGCTCAGCGCAAATGAAAGCGAGCAGGGCGGTTATAAAGAAGTGATCGTCAAAGTAAGCGGTGATGGCGTGTATGGTCAATTAAAATTTGAATCAGGCGGTCACCGTGTACAACGTGTACCGAAAACAGAAAGTCAAGGTCGTATTCATACCTCTGCTTGTACTGTTGCGGTTATGCCAGAATTACCTGAATCTGAAATGCCGGAAATCAATCCAGCAGATTTACGTATTGATACCTACCGTTCATCTGGTGCGGGTGGTCAGCACGTTAATACAACAGACTCTGCGGTACGTATTACCCACATTCCAACGGGTATTGTGGTGGAATGTCAGGATGAGCGTTCACAACACAAAAACAAAGCGAAAGCGATGTCTGTATTGGCTTCACGTATTGTTCAAGCAGAGCAAGAACGTCAAGCGGCAGAGCAAGCGGATACCCGCCGTAACTTATTAGGTTCAGGCGATCGTTCAGATAAAATTCGTACTTATAACTACCCACAAGGTCGCGTAACCGATCACCGTATCAACTTAACGCTCTATCGCTTAGATGAAGTGATGAACGGCAAAATTGACGAGCTTATTCAACCGATTATTACTGAATATCAAGCAGATCAATTAGCAGCGTTATCTGAGAATAATTAATGACCTATCAACAATGGCTTGCCGATGCTGCGCAAGCCTTAAATCAGGTAAATCCAACAGAGAATGGCAAAGTGGATGCGTTAGTGCTATTGCAACACGCAACAGGCAAATCAAGAACGCAAATTTTAGCTTTCGATGAAACTGAAATTGATGAAAAAGTGCGGTTAAAATTGACCGCACTTTTAGATCGTCGTTTAAAAGGCGAACCTATCGCTTATATCCTCGGTGAAAAAGAATTCTGGTCCTTGCCTTTAAATGTGTCTGAAGGAACATTAATTCCTCGTCCAGATACTGAAATTCTCGTAGAAAAAGCATTGCAAATTGCGTTAGAAAAACTGGAAGAAAATCCACCGCACTTTCGTATTCTCGATCTCGGAACCGGCACTGGCGCCATTGCGTTAGCGTTGGCTTCTGAACTTTCTCTAATTTGTCAAAAAAAACATATTCAATTGGATGTTATTGGTGTTGATTTAATGCCAGAAGTCGTCAAATTAGCGCAATCCAATGCAGAAAAAAATCAGCTCAAGGTACAATTTTTACAGAGTCGTTGGTTCGAAAATGTTGAAGGGCAGTTTGATATTATCGTCAGTAATCCACCTTATATCGATGAAGCCGATGAGCATCTTTTCCAAGGTGATGTGCGTTTCGAGCCTCGTTCGGCGTTGGTGGCGGGCGAAAACGGTTTAGCTGATTTACGTCATCTTATTGAGTATGCACCAGGACATTTAAAAGATAACGGCTATTTATTGTTAGAGCACGGCTGGAAACAGGGTGAAGAAGTGCGGTCAATTTTCTGGCAAAATCATTGGCAAGGGGTTGCAACCATACGGGATTATGGCGACAATGAGCGCGTAACATTGGGATATTGGAAGCGGTAATGAAATACGATCAAAAAGCCTTATATGCTGAGCTGACTCATTTTTATCTGAGCATTTGTGAGAAAGAGCAACTTGATGAGCCTCGTATAAGAGGGCTGGTTGGAAGCTTGGTGCGCAAAGCTCGCCAAGCTATTCCTGAAGAATGGGATGATAAAGCTAAAATTCATCAACTCTTGCAGTTATTTTACGGTGATTGGGGCTTTCATTGCGATGCGGATAATTATTTCTATGCGCGCAATTTATACCTTCCGTATATTTTAGAAGAACGTGAAGGTATGCCGGTAAGCCTTGGCGCCTTAATCCTTTATTTGGCAGCAAGTTTAAAATTGCCGATTTATCCCGTGAATTTCCCGACCCAACTGATTTTGCGTGCAGAAGTTGATGGCGAAGTGGCGTTTATTGATCCTTGGAGCGGAAAATATATTTCAGTAGATGAATTGAAAAAGCTTTATGAAGGTGCCTTTGGTTTTGGGGCTCAAATTCAACCGGAAGATTTAGCTCGAGCAGATATTCCGATGCTTACCGCACGTTTCCGTCAGCTCGCCAAGAATGCCTTAATTCGTGAAGAACAAAACGATTTGGCCTTTAATTATATCCAATTCTTGTTAGCAGGAAGAAAAGATCCTTATGATATTCGCGATCGTGGCTTAGTGTTGGCGCAAATGGGCGCTTATCCTTCAGCCATTGAGGATTTGGAATATTTTGTTGATCAATGTCCGAATGATCCCACTTCTTCTCTGTTAAAAACTCAACTTTTAGAACTGAAAGGCGAAGCATTGAAAGATGCCAATGCCATCCATTAAAAAGGAAATATTATGCAAAATAAAATTGTAAAAATTGGCAATATTGATGTCGCAAATGACAAGCCATTTGTGCTTTTCGGCGGGATGAACGTGCTTGAAAGTCGCGATATGGCAATGCAAGTTTGTGAAGCTTACGTAAAAGTGACTGAAAAGTTGGGCGTTCCTTATGTTTTTAAGGCATCTTTCGATAAAGCTAACCGTTCTTCAATTCATTCTTACCGTGGTCCAGGCATGGAAGAAGGTTTAAAAATTTTCCAAGAGATAAAAGAAACCTTTGGCGTGAAAGTGATTACCGATGTGCACGAAATCTATCAATGTCAGCCTGTTGCTGATGTGGTGGATGTGATTCAGTTACCGGCATTCTTAGCTCGTCAAACTGATTTAGTCGAAGCGATGGCAAAAACGGGCGCAGTGATTAATGTGAAAAAACCACAATTCTTAAGCCCTGGTCAAATGGGTAATATTGTCGATAAGTTTGAAGAATGTGGTAACGATAAAATTATCCTTTGTGATCGCGGTTCAAACTTTGGTTACGATAATTTAGTGGTGGATATGTTAGGTTTCGGTGTAATGAAAAAAGTGTCGAAAGGCAGCCCAGTTATTTTTGACGTGACCCATTCATTACAATGCCGTGATCCGTTTGGTGCCGCTTCAGGTGGTCGTCGTGAACAAGTGACCGAATTAGCCCGTTCCGGCTTAGCAATTGGCATTGCAGGCTTATTCTTAGAAGCGCACCCAAATCCAAATCAGGCAAAATGTGATGGCCCTTCTGCATTGCCACTTTCGGCATTAGAAGGCTTTGTCTCACAGATGAAAGCCATTGATGATTTAGTGAAATCTTTCCCTGAATTAGATACGTCTATCTAATTGAGAAATGCGGTTGAAAATAGCGTTGTTTTTGACCGCACTTTTGTTCTATTAAAAGGAGACAACAATGAACATCGTATTTTTAGACAGCACCTCAATTCCAAAACATATTCCTCGTCCAAGCTTTCCGCATACCTGGGTAGAGTATGAATATACTTCCGCAGAGCAAACCATTGAGCGGGCAAAAGACGCGGATATTATTATCACCAATAAAGTGATTTTAAGCCGCGAGGTGTTGCAACAATTACCGAAATTAAAACTCATTGCTCTCACCGCAACAGGCACCGATAACGTGGATTTAGACGCAGCAAAAGAATTAGGTGTGACGGTTAAAAATGTGGCAGGTTATTCTGCCACGACCGTACCTGAGCATGTGTTGGGCATGATTTTTGCGTTAAAACATAGCTTGGCTGGCTGGCAACGCGATCAAATCACCGGCAAATGGACTGAGAGTAAACAGTTCTGCTACTTTGATTATCCCATTACAGATGTGAAAGGTTCAACGTTAGGTGTGTTTGGAAAAGGCTGTTTAGGTACAGAAGTAGGGCTTTTAGCTGAGCTTTTAGGCATGAAAGTCCTTTATGCTGAACATCGAAATGCCACAACGTGCCGTGAAGGTTACACCCCTTTTGAAGACGTGCTAAAACAAGCCGATATTCTGACATTGCATTGTGCATTGACTGAAACAACTAAAAATTTAATCAATCAAGAAACCTTGTCACTTTGTAAGAAAGGTGCGTATTTAATCAATACTGGTCGTGGTCCATTGATTGATGAGCAAGCAGTTTGTGATGCATTAAAATCGGGACAATTAGGTGGTGCTGCATTAGATGTGTTAGTGAAAGAACCACCAGAGAAAAACAATCCACTGATTGAATTAGCGAAAACGATGCCGAATTTAATTATCACACCTCATATTGCTTGGGCGAGTGATAGTGCGGTAACCACGCTAACGAAAAAAGTGACGCAAAATATCGAAGATTTCGTTCAACAATTAAATCAAAAATAATGAATTTACCTATTTCTTTATACGTCGCTCTGCGATATTGGCGCGCTAAAAGCGCTGATCGTTTTGGGCGACTTGTTGCTAATTTGGCAAGCTTTGGCATCGTATTAGGTGTAATGGCGTTGATTATTGTGCTTTCTGTCATGAATGGATTAGAAGGCTATCAAAAACAACAGGTGCTTTCGACAATTCCGCATGCGATTGTGAGCCAAGATACGCCTATTTCGGCAGAAAAACCGCTTGAAAATACACCGCACTTTGTGCAAAAAGCCGTGCCTATTAATACGACAAATGTTGTGTTTCAAACAGCAAAAGGCGTGAGTGCAGGACAAGTAATTGGTATTCAGTCTTTTTCAGATGATCCTTTACTGGAAGGTTTCGATCCTAGCCAATTTAATCAACTTTTACCGCAAGGTGAGTTCAAGCTAATTATTGGCGATAATCTGGCGCAAAAATTAGGTTTAGCAGTGGGCGATAAAGTTCGCTTAATGATTACTGAAAATAGCCAATATACGCCATTTGGTCGTGTGCCGGTGCAGCGTTTATTTACGGTGAGCGAGCTTTACTATGATTATGGCGAAGCATCAGGCTATGAAGTTTTTGCTAATTTAGCCGATATTGGTCGCCTAATGCGTATTCAACCAGGTGAGGCTCAAGGCTATCGTTTATTTCTGGATGATCCTTTCCAAATCACAGAATTGCCGAGTTATTTTAAAGAGAGTCATATCAGCGATTGGCGTGTCCAAAAAGGGGAGTTTTTCCAAGCGGTTCGTATGGAAAAAAATATGATGGGCTTGTTGATTAGCTTAATTATCGTTGTGGCGATTTCCAATATTGTGACCTCATTAAGTTTAATGGTGGTGGATAAACAAGGAGAAATCGCTATTTTGCAAACACAAGGTGTTACTAAATCACAAGTACGTTCTATCTTTATTTATCAAGGTTTATTGGTTGGACTAGTGGGCACATTGATTGGTGCTGTACTGGGCGTATTAATTACCTTAAATCTTGGGGCAATTTTAAGTGCGGTCAATCCGAACGGTGTTTTCTTGCCAACATCCATTGAGCCTGTGCAAGTCATTATTGTGATTGCCTTTTCTTTATTGTTATCTTTATTATCAACCATTTATCCAGCTTATCGTGCGGCAAAAACTGAGCCTGCGGAAGCATTACGTTATGAGTAAAATATGAATAACTACTTATTAGAATGCCAAAATATTAATAAATTTTACCAAGAAGGCGAGAACCAGACCCAAGTATTAAAAGGCGTAAGCTTTGCCATGAAACCACAAGAATTAGTGGCGATTGTGGGGAGTTCTGGTTCGGGAAAAAGTACTTTATTACACACCTTAGGCGGTTTAGATCAGCCAAGTAGTGGGGAAGTCTTTATTAAAGGGCAATCTTTGCAAAAAGCATCTGAAAGTGAATTGGCTAAATTACGTAACCAAAATCTAGGGTTTGTGTATCAATTTCACCATTTAATGGCAGATTTTACCGCATTGGAAAATGTGATGATGCCGATGTTAATTGGTCGTCAGAATAAAACAGAAGCAAAAGATCGTGCTGAAAAAATATTAGGCTCAGTAGGCTTAAGTCATCGCATTACCCATCGTCCATCTGCACTTTCGGGTGGTGAACGTCAACGTGTAGCGATTGCCCGTGCATTGGTGAATAATCCTGCTCTCGTCTTGGCCGATGAACCAACCGGGAACTTGGATCATAAAACCACAGAAAGTATTTTTGAGTTGATTCAAACCTTGAATGTGGAACAAAATATTGCGTTTTTATTGGTGACACATGATATGTCATTGGCGCAAAAACTGTCTCGTTGCTTAACTATGCAAGACGGCATTTTGAAGGAAGGTGCATAATGAATACGCCTTTTTTCATTAGTTGGCGTTATCAACGGGGTAAGCAAAAGAATCCGTTGGTAGCGTTAATTTCAAAATTCTCTGCTATTGGTATCGCCCTTGGCGTAGCGGTATTGATTGTCGGATTAAGTGCCATGAATGGTTTCGAGCGTGAATTAAACTCGCGCATTTTGGCTGTCGTGCCACATGCGGAAATCACAGTAAATCCACAGGGAAATGAAGCTACATTAAACCATTGGCAAAAGCTAGCAGATCGTCTAAAAACAAATAAAAAAATTACCGCACTTTCACCTTTTGTGAGTTTTACTGCCTTAGTTGAAAACGGCAATAAACTTAAAGTCGTTCAAGTGAAAGGGGTCGATAAACAAGCTGAAGATCAAGTGAGTTCTCTCGGTAAGTTTGTGGAAGGCGATGGCTGGCAAAAATTCGCAGAAGAAGGCGGATTGGTGCTGGGCTCTGGTATTGCCAAAGAGTTAGATGTCAAAGCAGGCGATTGGGTATCATTATTAATCTCTCAACCAAATGGCGAAGATCAAATGGCTCAGCCTAATCGCGAGCGTGTTCAAGTGACCGCGATTTTGCGTTTAGATGGTCAGTTAGACTACAGTTATGCCTTACTGGCATTGCCTCAAGCACAAGAATTAATGGGCTATCGAGAAGATCAAATTACCGGTGTTGAATTGAAAGTGGATGATCCATTTAAAGTTCAAGAAATGGATTATTCGATGCTGAATGATTATCCGCAACTGCTTTATATCCAAAACTGGGTGGCAAAATTTGGTTATATGTATCGTGATATTCAGCTTATCCGTACTGTGATGTATATCGCGATGGTGCTTGTAATTGGGGTGGCGTGTTTTAATATCGTTTCTACCTTAATTATGGCAGTAAAAGATAAGCAAGGTGATATTGCGATTATGCGAACCTTGGGAGCAAATAATGGCTTTATTAAACAGATCTTTATTTGGTATGGTTTGCTTGCAGGGATGAAAGGGTGTTTGATTGGTATTGTGTTAGGCGTTGTACTTGCTCTTAATCTCACTCCGATTATTCAAGGCATCGAGACATTACTCAGTAAAAAACTGTTATCAGATGGCATCTATTTCGTTGATTTCTTACCGAGTGAATTACATTGGTTTGATGTTGTATTAGTTCTCGTGGCGGCATTGGTATTGAGTTTACTCGCCAGTCTTTATCCAGCCAGTCGAGCCGCGAAGTTACAACCGGCTCAAGTATTGAGTAATCATTAATAAAAAAATCAGGGATTAAGTATTAATCCCTGATTTTTTATTGTTCAACCATTAATCATTATTGGTTTTCTTTATCTGTTTTTAATAAGCCAGATGAACCTTCAGAATAATCACGTGGAGGTTCTTCAGATTTACTTTCTGATGAGGCAGTCACCAATTGCTGGGTAAATAAACCTTTGTCGGCTGGTTTATTGCCAAGCAAGGTTTCAGATGAAACAGCATAGTGACGATACAGTTTTTGATAATCACCAATTAAGGTTTTAAATAATTCGGCACTTTCTGCGAAATGTTTTTCAAGTTGTGCTTGTTTATCGCTTAATTGTGTTTTTACTTCTTTTAGTTCAGCTTCGGTTTGAACTTGTTTTTTAACAGAACCTTTTGTTAATCGTAATAACACATAGCCTAAGATTACGCCAAAAACAAGCCCAATCACAGCAGCTTGCCACATTTCTGGTGTCCATGATTGCATACATTACTCCTTCTTTTGAATTCAGTGTTTAGTGTAAAGGAAAACCGAAAAACTTTCTTTGCGGTTGATCACGTTTTGAAAAAGCTTATTTATACAGCTGCAATAATAACGATCTCAACTTTCCAATCAGGATCTGCAAGTTTCGCTTCTACCGTTGCTCGGCTTGGTGGATTTTGACTATCGACCCATTCATCCCATGCTTGGTTAAGTTGAGCATAATCTGCCATATCTGCAAGGAAGATTTGCGTGGTAAGAATTTTGTTTTTTTCAGAACCAATTTCTGCCAATAATTTATCGATCAGTGAAAGGACTTCTTTGGTTTGTTCGTAAGCATTTTCCTTAACGGTTTTTTCCGGTACTTGGCCTGCAAAATAGGCAGTATTGTTATGAATGACCACTTCAGAAAAGCGTTTGCTTGGTTGAATGCGTTGAATCGACATAATGGCTCCTTTTTGATGAAGATAATTCCATTCTAAAGGCGGTTTTAAACTTTGTAAATCAAGAAATTGTGGGATAAAATAACTGAGAATTTTTATCAACTAAAGAGAACTATGAAACTCCTGATTTCGAATCAATATGGCGCCATTGTGATGGCATTATTGCCTTTTGTTTACGGTATGTTATTAGCTTCACCTGTTTGGGTGCATTTCTTTTTGCTTTTAGCTTGGTTCAGCATGTATTTGCTGAGTTACCCAATGCTGAGTCTCTTTAAAGGCAAAAATATAGCGGAATATAAAAAGTGGACCATCATCTATGGTGTTGCGGCTTTTTTATTTGCGCTTCCTGCCATTTTTTATAACTGGCAAATTCTTTTCTTTATTGCTGCCATGTTTCCTTTTGTGTTGGTGAGTATCTATTACACCAAGAAAAAAGATGAACGTAATCTTCTTAATGATTTAGCGGGTATTGCGATTTTTGCCCTTGCAGGTATGGGATCCTATTATTTTTCTAACCGCACTTTTGATGAAAAAATCTGGTGGGTAGCGTTGTATCCAAGCTTATTTTTTATTGGCACGACACTTTATGTCAAATCAATGATGCGTGAACGTAAAAATCCGCTTTATCTTAAAGCCTCTATTATTTTCCATGTGCTTTGCGTGCTCGGTTGTGTCTTTGCCCAACAATATGTCTTATCACTTGCTTTTGTGCCGGCGTTAATTCGTGCCATTTATTTACCAACCAAGAAACTTTCGGTTAAGCAAGTCGGTCTAATAGAATTCGGAACATCCGCCATTTTTTTGATTATTTTATTGATAACGACATTATAAGATGAAGACATTAACCAAACTTTTACTCCTCACCACGCTCACCTTAAGCAGTTCAGCATTTGCGATGAAAACCATTGATTTGGTCGATAAAGCGCAAATGACGGATCAGCAAAAAATGGATCAGGCACAAAAACTGGCTGAGAAACAAGATTGGAAAGCCGTTTTTGAAATTATGTATCCTCTTGCGCTGGAAGGTAATTTACAAGCGCAAAGTAATTTAGGGATGCTTTATAATTTAGGTCGCGGAGTGGATGAAAATAAAGAATTAGCTTATTGGTGGTTTAGCGAAGCTGCTGAGCGAGGCAGCATTAAGGCTATCAATAATTTGGCAGTGATGTATTTCAACGGCAACAACTATGTGAAACAAGATACCGCTCAAGCGATTAAATTATTTGAAACCAGTGCGACAAAAGATCCTGATGCGATGCTTACATTAGGAGATATATATACCAATCAGAAAGAATTTACCAAAGCCTTTGAATGGTTTCAAAAGGCTGCAAATGCGGGTAGTAATGAAGGAAAATTCCGTTTAGCTCGTTTGTATGAAGAAGGGATTGGAACACAAGTCAACATTGGTTTGGCCAAATTGCTTTATTTGGAAATTATGAATACGGCGAAAAAGGATGAAATCAAAGAAATCGCCAGACAGCGATTACAACGTTTAAGCTTGTATTAAGAAAAAGTGCGGTTGATTTTAACCGCACTTTTTTTATTTCACCTCTGCACCTTTCAACCAGCGTCTGACCCAACTGCGGTTTGGCATTAAGTTATGAATCAGATCTTCACTCATCGGTAAGGGCTCGCCATAAATTAAGGAAGCCAGTGTTTCCCCTAAAAATGGCGCAGAGGTTAATCCTCGTGAGCCTAATGCGCCGATTAAATAGAGATTAGGGTAGTTTTCAGCTTGTTCTATTGGCTGTTTACGGCGTCGTAAATTAAACAAATTCTGATATTGTGCTTGCTGTGCTGAAAAATGAGGAACAGCCCCCATCATTGGGGTGAGATCTCGTACTGAACAACGCACACCGATTCGAGCAAGATTGCCCGAGGTATCCACTTCTTTTGTCCAGTCTTCAGGAATATTTTGCTGAATTTTTTGTTGGTTTTCTTGTTGTTCGGTTAGGCTAAATTCACGAGTCGCATTATCACGAACATGACTTGCACCAATACAATGACAGGCTTTCGCTTGATCGACTGGCGTCAGGTAGCCGTCATAGCACAACACGGTTTTGAGTTTAAGTAAGTTTTCCGATGTCGGAATTTGGCTCACTTGTCCGCGAACAGGATAGAGTGGGAGTTTTTGTGTTTGTTCAAACTCAGTGAGTTTATGCCCGTTTGCTAAAACAACCACTTGATGGCAGAAAGTTTTATTTTCAGCTGTAGTGATTTGCCAACCATTTTCTGTTTGAGAAAGTGTGGTTACTTTTTGTGAGGTTTTAATCTGGACACCTTGTTTTTCTAAAAAGGCAAAAGAGTGTTGAACTAACTGACGTGGTGCAAGCCAAGCACCTTGAGGGATAAAACCACCTCTAAAAGGTAACGGCAAACCTACTTTTTCGCTTAATTCAGTTTGACTTAATGACTGATATAAATCAGAAGGCAAATTCAGCTCAGCGATTTTATTTAATTTACTTTCTGTTTTGTCATTATAAGCACAAAGCGCGACACCACAGAACTCATATTCAAATTCGATTTGTTGGTGAATTGCCCATTGTAGAAATTGATGACCATAAGCGAAAGCATGAATATAAAAACGAATATTGCGTTCGTTATCATCACTCAGTTGCGGATAAAAGGCGCCTTGTTTATTGCCAGATGCATTCAGGGCTGTTTGTTCATCTTCGCAATAAATTGTGATTTTAGCCCCACGTTTAACCAATGAAATGGCGGTGCAAAGCGAGGCTATCCCGCCACCAATAATGGCAATATCTTCTTCTTTGAGATTGGCTGGCTGACTATGAAACCAAGGTGCCGAAAGTGCGGTCAGTTTTTCATGCGTTTTTTGACCAGAAAGACATTCCCGTTTTTTACCAAAGCCTTTGCGTTTTTTAATATGAAAGCCTGCATTTTCTAAGCCTTTTCTCACCGCACTTGCCGCAGTAAAGGTAGCAAAGGTGCCTTGTGGCTTAGTAAAGCGAAACATTTGTTGATAAAGCTGCTCATTCCACATATCGGGGTTTTTACTCGGTGCAAAACCATCTAAAAACCACGCATCAATTTTACCATTTATATAATCGCCCAGTTGCGGCAGATTTTTAGCGACATCGCCAAACCAAAGATCTAACGTGGTTTCATCAAAATGAAAACGATAGCAACCTTGAATGGGATTAAGCCAATGCTGTTGTAAATGCTGAGCAAGATGAGAAAATTGCGGATAAGCTAAATGGGCTTGTTGTAATGCATAAAGTAGCAAAGGGTATTTTTCAAAAGAGATAAAATAAAGGCGTTTTAAAGGCGAATCAGGGTGTTTTTGACGAAATTCACGGAATAGTGTAGTCACCGCAAAGAAATTTAATCCTGTGCCAAACCCCGTTTCAGCAATAACAAAGTGGGCTTCTTGATAATTAACCCAACGTTCCCACAACTGATTACCTTCTAAAAACACATAGTGGGTTTCAGCTAAACCATCTTGATTAGAAAAATACACATCATCAAATTTATCCGAAACAGGCGTATTCTCTTGGTTAAAATGAATTTTTGCGTGCTGAATGGTGAACATGTGTTAGCCCTTTTTTGCCTTATCAAATTCTTTTATAATAGCACGGAAATTTTGAGACGGTTAAAACTTAACTGGTCGAACAAATGAATTATTGCTTGCAATATTTTCATTTCATAGTAAATTGCGTTCAGCTAACAACTGTAAGTTGAATTAAATTTCCCCTAAATCATAAGGAATAAAGAATGAAAAGAGCTGTAATTACTGGTTTTGGTATTATTTCAAGTATCGGTAACAACAAAGAAGAAGTTTTAGCTTCATTAAAAGCAGGTAAATCTGGTATTGAAGTCGTACCTGAGTTTATTGAAATGAAAATGCGTAGCCATGTTGCGGGCACAATCAAACTTGATCCAAGCGAGCACATCGATCGTAAAGTATATCGTTTTATGGGTGATGCGGCAGCTTATGCATACCTTTCTATGCGTGAAGCGATTGAAGATTCAGGTTTAACAGAAGATCAAGTTTCAAATGACCGCACAGGTCTTGTAATCGGTGCAGGTACTGGTTCAGCTCACAACCAATTAGTGGCTTGTGATGCAGTACGTGGTCCACGCGGTGTGAAAGCAATTGGTCCTTACGCAGTAACTAAAACCATGGCTTCAAGCGTATCAGCTTGTTTAGCAACTCCTTACAAAATCCGTGGTGTAAACTACTCAATCAGCTCTGCTTGTGCAACGTCTGCGCACTGTATCGGTCACGCAGTTGAATTAATCCAATTAGGTAAACAAGATGTGGTTTTCGCTGGTGGTGCGGAAGAATTATCTTGGGAATGTGCAACAGAATTCGATGCAATGGGTGCCGTTTCAACTAAATACAATGATACCCCAGAAAAAGCGTCTCGTGCTTACGATGCAGACCGTGATGGTTTCGTTATCGCAGGTGGTGGTGCAGTTGTAGTGGTTGAAGAATTAGAACACGCATTAGCACGTGGCGCAAAAATCTACGCAGAAATCGTGGGCTACGGTGCAACCTCTGATGGTTACGACATGGTAGCGCCAAGCGGTGAAGGTGCAGAGCGTTGTATGAAACAAGCAATGGCAACGGTAGATACTCCAATTGATTACATCAACGTACACGGTACATCAACACCAGTTGGTGACGTGAAAGAATTAGGTGCAATCAAAAATGTATTTGGTGACAAAATCCCAGCGATTTCTTCAACTAAATCAATGACCGGTCACTCTTTAGGTGCAGCAGGTGCACACGAAGCAATCTATACCTTATTAATGCTACACAATGACTTCATTGCACCAAGCATTAATATCGAAACATTAGACGAAGCGGCAGAAGGCTGCAATATCGTGACTGAAACAAAAGAAAATGCAGGCTTACAAACTGTCATGTCAAACAGCTTTGGTTTCGGTGGTACAAACGCAACTTTAGTGTTCAAACGCTATAACGGCTGATTAAAAATGTCTTAAAATCTAACCGCACTTTGGATCTTCCAAGTGCGGTTTTTTCTTATAATCTCTCCCTTTCTCTTTACTCGGTAGAGAAATCAACACTTAAAATGTGATCCAGTTCAAAATTTTGAACAAAAGAATAAAAAATTTTTATTTTTATAAAACTCCATATAAAACTACAATTTTCTGCTTTTTGTATTAATTATCTTTATTTAAATCTTAATATTTGTATTTTGTTAGTTTTTGATGCTTTTTAATTCGTCTTTTTAGACTTTTCTCATGCTGGACAAGCCGTTTTCTTTCGGTATGATGTTTCCATTGTTTTGACACGAATCGTAACAAATAAAAGTGCGGTCAGTTTTAGGAGTAAAATATGAAGAAATTATCCGGTGCGGAAATGGTGGTTCAGTCTTTGCGTGACGAAGGCGTTGAGTATTTATTTG
>JAHZCF010000123.1 GCA_019423005.1 Haemophilus sp. | reverse complement strand
CGGTTGCATAGGTTGGTAAAGGAAATTCGTTGCCAATACGGCTATCTAAAATTTTTACATCAATTTTTTTCATGCTTATTTATCCTTTAAAAGAAATCTGTCATACAAAAGTGCGGTCACAAAATCTAATGAATTTTGAACGTATTTTATTTGTGATAATGCTCAACAATTTCAGTGACCAATACTTCTGCCAATTTATTTTTATCAGCTAACGGCAACGTTTTTTCGCCTGTTTTCCAAAAGATCTGCAAGGCATTTTGATCTTGTCCGAATACTTGCCCACCCGATACATCATTGGCACAAATCATATCTAAATTTTTGCGTTGAAGTTTGCTCTTCGCATACTCAGCGACATTTTGTGTTTCAGCCGCAAAGCCCACCACAAATGGACGATCTTTTTCTAAATTTGCCACGCTTGCGATAATGTCTGGATTTTTCACCAATTTAAGAGAAAGCTCATCGTTATCATTGGTTTTCTTAATTTTTTGATCAGCAACTTCCGCAACCCGATAATCTGCCACCGCGGCACAGCCAATAAAAATACGATTTTTGACCGCACTTTCAAGGGAGATTCGCCACATTTCATGAGCGGTTGTCACATCAATGCGATGAACGTTTTTCGGCGTAGCCAAATTAACAGGACCCGCAATTAAGGTGACATTTGCACCTCGTTTAGCAAAGGCCTCGGCAATTGCAAAGCCCATTTTGCCTGAGCTGTGGTTAGAAATATAACGAACAGGATCGATAGCTTCACGCGTTGGACCTGCAGTAATAGTGACACTTAAATCAGCTAAATCCTGCTGAACAGCAAAAAGTGATTGAAGCGATTCAAAAATTTCAGCGGGTTCAGACATTCTCCCTGCACCCACATCACCGCAAGCCTGAAAGCCACTATTTGGCCCAACAAAATGAATGCCTCGCGCAGAAAGAGCGGTCAAATTTTGTTGTGTAATTGCCTGGCGGTACATCTGTTGATTCATAGCTGGAGCGAGCAAAATAGGCGCACTTGTCGCAAGACAAATCGTGCTAAGTAAATCATTTGCCATTCCAACGGTTAAACGCGCAATAAAATCGGCACTGGCTGGTGCAATCACTATCGCATCGGCCCATTTTGCGAGCTCAATATGCCCCATAGCTAATTCCGCTTGAGGATCAAGTAAAGATTGAGAAACCGCATTGCCAGAAATGGCTTGCAGCGTTAAAGGCGTGACAAATTCAACGGCGGAAGGCGTTAAAGCCACTCGAACTTCTGCGTTAGATTTGCGTAACAAACGAATAAACTCAATGGTTTTATAGGCGGCAATGCCCCCTGTAATCCCGACAACAATACGCTTTCCGCTCAAGCTCATTTGCTACTCCGCTACGACTTAATAGAATGGATATGTTTTGTGTGTTAGTACTTAACAACTTAAGGTTGCCTATTTTACTTCAAATTTCGCCAATAAAAAATTTTATTTTTGCGATCTCGATTTCAAAAATAAAACTAGTTTCTAGCAAAGATTGAAAACATCCTGAAAATTGACCGCACTTTTTTCTTTTCATTAATTAATATGCAAACAAACTCTCCTTTAATGCCTCGTGAAAAATTGTTGAAATATGGCGTTGAAGCCCTAGAAGATCACGAATTACTCGCTATTTTTCTACGAACAGGGATTAAAGGTTGCCCTGTCATAGAATTATCACATAACGTGCTGCAACATTTTGGCTCTCTTCGAACCTTATTAAGCGCAGATAAAGAAGCCTTTTGCAAAGTAAAAGGATTAGGCATTACGCAGTTTATTCAACTGCAAGCCACCACAGAAA
>JAHZCF010000122.1 GCA_019423005.1 Haemophilus sp. | reverse complement strand
AGAAGCTCACTGGCATAAACATTAAATGTTTAAACAAACGGCGGCGCATAATCATGACGACTTTACCGGATACCCACGCCAAGCAATAAGTAGAGACAAAGTTGGTCACCCCTCGCAATATAATCATACCAACGACAACAAATGCCATCATTTTTAAGAAAGAATGATCCGCTTTACCAAAACCATCATCAAGCAACGGTTTAAGCATATAAATCAAACCTGAGTCAGCCAAAGCATTGAATATTAAGGCAAAAGCCGATACTAACAAACCCGATTTAAAAGGTGAAATCATTGGCCATAAACGTTTAAAAGTTTGTGTGGTTGAGAAATCTTTATCTTGCATAGTTTGTTCTTACATCATGTTATCTTGAGAAATTGGCTGCATTGTACCTGTTATTTTGGGGATAATCCAATTACACGGGCAAACCAAGGTGAAAAATCCCCTCTCACCTTTTCTATTTCACCCCCTTTTTCAGTAAAATTTAACCTTATATGACCTGAAATAGCCGTATTTTCGACCACACATTGATAACGATTTAAGCGTTCAATCACGGTTGGATGAGGGAAACTCCACGCATTCCATCGTCCACTCGAAATCAAGGCGATATCCGGTTTTGTCTGTGCCAGTAAAAATTCACCTGTTGAAGTTTTACTACCATGATGTCCCACTTGTAACACATTAATCTTGCCTAGGTTTTCAGCAAAAGATCTTTCTGTTGCTACATCCGCATCACCAGTTAAAAGAATTTGATACTGTCCATCCGTGAATAAAATCACGCAAGATTGCGGATTATCCGCCCTATCTGTTATTTGCGTTGGTGAAAGAACTTTAAAATCAAGCCCTCGCCACTGCCATTGTTTCCCCTGAAGACAAAAAGTGCGGTGCGTTTCGCCATAGTTTTTACGAGAAGGTGTAATCAGTTCAATCTCTGGATATGCGACTAAAATCGCTTTAGCGCCGCCTGAATGATCATTATCATCATGGCTTAAAATCAAGGTTTCAAGTTCAATGCCTTCCCGTTGAAGATAAGGTAATATCTCTAATTCCGCCATAGAAGAACCACCTATTCCACTCTGCCAAGCAGGCCCCGTGTCATACAACACACCTTTCCCCTCTTTCACAATTAAGGTTGCTAAACCTTGACCAACATCTAACGTATCTAACTGCCATTTGGGTTTCGTGAAATATCGATATCCTAGAGTACTCATACAAATACTAAAAATAAGAATTATGCCCAATAGAGCTTTTTTATAATCTTCTGACGATAAGATTTTTGTACTATTTAACGTGAAAAATCGACTCGATTTTAACGGTGTATTTTTTGTTTGAGCTTGAGACAAAAAATACAATCCACCTAACATTCCGCTAAAAATAAGGCTTAAAAGTGCGGTCAAAATAAGGGATAAATTAATCGAAATCGGCATATATGAACCTTGGAAAAGACTGAGGTATTGTGTAATACCTTGAGCAATCGCATTTGAAAGATGCCAAGAAGAAAATGCACCCTGGGTCAACACCGCAAAGAGAATCAAAGGTACAAGTAAGAAGCTATACAAGGGTACTGCAATTAAATTTGCTAGGAACCCATTTAATGCCAAGCCATTAAAAAAGAAAAGCTGAATAGGCGTAAATAAAATCAGCAGCCCTAACTGCAAATGAAACAAGCCTAAAATCCACCGCACTTTGTGGGATAATTTTTGATGTCGCCATTCAATGATTGATAAGGGAACATATCGGTACCACACAATCAGACAGGTAACGGCACCAATTGAAAGCCAAAAGCTCACCGAAAGCGGCATAAGCGGATCGCAAAACAACAAAAATACCACGACTAAACACAGCATTTGCGAAGGCGTGTAATATCGTCGCGAAAATTGAAGAATTGCGATAAAAAGTAATGCCATCATTGCACGAAAGGTCGGTAAACTAAATCCAGCTAAATAGGCATAACCTAAAGCAATCAACACACCAAAGCAAAGCGGAAACCAAGGCGAAATAAAGCGTGTAGGCAGTACGAATTGCAAGAATCGAGCAAAGAAGAAGCCTATCCCCATTGCTAAACCAATATGGAGCCCTGAAATCGCAATCAAATGTGCTGTATTCGTTTGTTGGTAAATCAGCCACGTTTTATTATCCAACCAGGCTCGCTCACCAAATGCCAATGCAATAAGTAAACCTTGTAAAGAAAGCCCTTCTGTCTGTTTGAGGCTATTCTGTAGAAAATGTGTGCGGTAAGAAAAATCGTCTCCAATTTTGACCGCACTTTTCACATTTCCAACGGCAATAATCCTTTTGGAAAAATACCATTGCTGTCGATCAAATCCTCCATGATTTAATCTTGCAGATATAGGACGAAGTTTTACATCCGCCCGCCAAACTTCGCCGAGTTGTGGCTTTTCCGGCGCTTTCCAATTAATAAAAATTTGTTGTACTTTTCCATCAAATAAAGAGCTCGTCGCAATCAAGGTTTGATAATCTTGCTGATGAAGAATTTCTGAGATGTGGAGATCTAAGGTGATTTTATTCGGTAAACTTGAAATTCTCTCTGCTTGTCCCAATAACGATAAGGCTGATGAATGCGCATAAGCCAAAGTAAGTAAAAACAAGATACTACTTATGCAAAAATTTCTGGCTTTAAAATAATTGAACCAATGGAAACAAAGTGCGGTCATAACCAACATTAAAATGCTCAGCCCAGCCTGTTGCCAAGTGAGCAGTAAAAAATCTGGCACGACAAGCAAGGATAAGGCTGAGACAATGAGCATCATGCACAGTTGAAATAGCGTGATTTTCATTTTAAGTGTGATTTATAGCGAGAAAGTAAGCCAAACTAGCCTTAACCTCACAGATAAGCAAATAAACATACTGTTTTTTTGCGATCACGATCGCAAATTTGAAATTTCTAAGCTAAATTTATTTGCTAAATAGATGAAGTTCTGCTATTTATATCGCCCTTAAAAAACAGGGTTCTTATGTCAGCTATTTTTTAGCCGATAAGAATCAATCAAAACAACAAGACAGGAAGTCGTTAAAATCTTTACTACATTAGGAGTTATCAATGTCTAAGGCATCTCTAAGTTTGCTGGATTTAGCCGGTGTTACACCTTATCAACCAAAGAAAGATGAAGAATACATGAATGAAGATCAAATTCTTCATTTCAGAAAAATTTTAACTGCGTGGCACGAGCAAATTGTGGAAGAAGCATCAAGAACAGTTGCTCACATGCAAGATGAAGCATCAAACTTCCCTGATCCGGCTGACCGTGCGACGCAAGAAGAAGAATTCAGTCTTGAATTACGTAACCGCGATCGTGAACGTAAATTAATGAAAAAGATTGAATACACATTGAAAAAATTAGATACCGATGATTTCGGTTATTGTGATTCTTGTGGCGAAGAAATTGGCATTCGTCGTTTAGAAGCACGCCCTACTGCTGATCTTTGTATCGATTGCAAAACTCTTGCTGAAATTCGTGAAAAACAAGTCGCAGGTTAATTTATTTAAGTAACCCAACAAAAAAGTGCGGTCAAAAACAACCGCACTTTTCGTGTTTTTATCAAATGCGTATTGAACATAGAGAATGGAGTAAATTATTCTTACTTATATAAAAAATTTATTTGGTAAAAAAACTAAAAAAGAAACCGAAACCAATATAAATTCGCCCGTTCCAAAAACGGAGCCAAAAAGCAAAAAATCTAACGTTTCAAAAACAGAGCGTTCACAACCCAAGATCGCCCCGTCCTCTTCTCACCATAAAAAAACCAACACTCAAGTGTCTCGTTACGACAAACATAGCGTGAAAGCCTCTCATTTCGGCATTAATCCACGTATGTTTAGTCGTAATGCCATTACTGTGGTAGAAAAATTGCAACGCCAAGGTTATGAGGCTTATATCGTAGGGGGCTGTTTGCGTGATTTATTATTAGGTAAACATCCAAAAGATTTTGATGTGGCAACAAACGCTCGTCCAGACCAAATTCAAGCGGTATTCCAACGTCAGTGCCGTTTAGTCGGTCGTCGTTTCCGTCTTGCGCATATTATGTTTGGTCGCGATGTGATCGAAGTGGCCACATTCCGTGCTAGCCATTCCGATGCGCGCAGCGAAAATCAAGCGAAACAAAGCGATGAAGGGATGTTACTGCGTGATAATGTGTACGGCACCATTGAGCAAGATGCGGAACGCCGTGATTTCACTGTAAACGCGCTTTACTACAATCTGCAAGATAATACCTTGCGTGATTACTTCAACGGAATTGATGATCTGAAAAACGGGAAATTACGTCTGATTGGCGATCCAGTGACTCGTTATCAAGAAGATCCTGTGCGTATGCTACGCTCTGTGCGCTTTATGGCGAAATTGGATATGTTCTTGGAAAAACCAAGTGAACAACCAATTCGTGAGCTTGCACCATTGCTGAAAAATATTCCACCAGCGCGTTTATTCGATGAAAGCTTAAAATTATTGCAGTCTGGCAATGGTGTAAAAACCTATAAATTGCTTCGTCAATATGGCTTATTTGAACAGCTTTTCCCGAGCTTAACGCCTTATTTCACCGAAAAAGAAGACAGCCTTGCGGAGCGCATGATTTTAACTTCGTTAAATTCAACTGATGAACGTATTGCCGATAAATTACGTATTAATCCAGCCTTTTTATTTGCGGCATTCTTCTGGTATCCATTACGCGAAAAAGTGGATGTGCTGAAAAATGAAGGTGGCTTAAACAATCACGATGCCTATGCCCTTGCGGCAAATGAAGTGCTTGATCAATTATGCCGATCATTAGCCGCACCTCGTCGTCATACATCCGTTATTCGTGATATTTGGATGTTGCAATTACAATTGCTTAAACGCACGGGTTCTCACCCTGCTCGCACGATGGAACATCAAAAATTCCGTGCAGCCTTTGATTTATTGGCGATGCGTGCTGAAGTGGAAGGCGGTGAAACCGTTGAACTCGCAAAATGGTGGCATGAGTACCAACTCAGCAATCAAGAACAACGTCGCCAATTGGTTCAAGAGCAACAAAAATTGCATCCTGCACCAAAGAAAAAATATTATCGCAGACGTAAACCTAAGGCGGCTAACTAATGGTTCAAGTGTATATCGCCCTTGGCAGCAATTTAAATACGCCTACAGATCAATTAAATTCGGCATTAGAGGCAATTTCTTCGCTGCCTAATACCGAATTAAAATCTGTCAGCGGATTCTATCAAAGCAAACCATTAGGCCCGCAAGATCAACCTGATTATGTGAATGCGGTGGCGATGATCGAAACCACTCGCCCACCTTTAGCCTTGCTCGATGAATTACAACGCATCGAAAATGAACAAGGTCGCGTGCGTTTACGTCGTTGGGGTGAGCGTACACTGGATTTGGATATTCTGCTTTACGGCGATCAAATCATTCAAAATGAACGCTTAACCGTGCCTCATTATGATATGAAAAACCGCGAATTCGTGATTGTGCCGCTTAATGATATCGCACAAGATTTGGTTTTACCGGAAGGTGAAAAAGTCGCCGATTTGGTGAAAGCCTTCGAAAATCATCAAATGCATAAAATCAAAAACAGCGAGAAAATTGACCGCGCTTAACGCAAAACAAAAGGGCTGATATCACTATCAGCCCTTCTTTTTTACCTATCAAATTAGGCGGCAACGGAAACAAAGATTTCTGTGCCGATAATCACACAAATAAAACCAACCAACATTGGGACAGACATACGTTTTACGATTTCAAATGGTGAGATGTTTCCCATACCAGATACCGCTACAACCACTCCAGAAACCGGTGATAAACCACGACCTAAGTTAGAGGCTTGTAACATTGGAATGGTTAAGAATGCTGGGTTAACGCCCATTTGAGTGGCTAATTTTGGAATTAATTCTGCAAAAGCATAGAATGCCGCATTACCTGAACCCGTCGCCATGGTGGCTAAAATGGTAATCACCGCAAGCACTAACATCATAAAGAATGCTGAACCGCCGAAGGATTGCGCAGAGTCGATTAAATTAGTGATAAAGCCAATTGTACTTAAACTTTGTGCAAATACACCCGCTGCTACTAAAAGCATCACCACGCCCGCAAAGGCATCGGCCATACCACGATATGCCACCACGAGGTTATCAAAGGTTTGTTTGGCGTTGAAGCTACGTAAGAAATCCACTATGGCAGTAATGATAAAGCAAAGCACCATTACGGTAACGATGTGTAAATTTGGTAAGCCCCATTTACCGTCAAAAATCAATACGCCAATAATGGGTAATAATGGCAAAATCGCATAATAGTTTGGTGCAGTAGTTTTAATTTCATCTGCATTCAAACGTTCTACTTGCACGCCTTCTTTTTTATCTAAATAACGCTGCCAGAAGAAATGCGCCACAGCAATCCCTAGAATAGCAAAAATTGAAACCGGCAATGCGGTGCCAAAGGCAAACTCACCTAAAGGAATTTTTGAAATTTCAGCAGAAAGCACCACATCGCCCGATGTTGGAGAAAGGATAATGGAAATTGGCGATGCACAAATTGCTGCCGCAGCCCCACGTGAAATCCCCACGTTTACCATTACAGGGAACAATGTTGCCATTAATAACACGCCTAAACCCGTTGCAGATGCCACGGCAAAAGACATCAAACATGCAAGGAAGTAAGCAAACACCATTAAAATATAAGGTGAACGGATATTTTTGAGTGGTTTTGAGACTAGTTTCACCACTACATCGTTCGCGCCAAGATGGGTCATGTACACAGAGAAACCACATAACACCATAATCATCAAGCCTAAGCCGCCACCACGATTACCGAGTAGATATTTCACATATTCTAAAATATCAAAATAGGTGGAACCTGTGCTTTTCACGCCTTCCGGTAAAATCGAATGTCCCATCAGCACTGAAATGAATAACAAGACCAAGCCACCGAACATCAACACACCGGTCGCTGAATAGCCTTTCACGATATAATATGCCACCAAGACAATGGCAATCAAACCTATAATCAGATCCATAATTTACCTCTTTATTAAAATAATAATATCAGCAAGATAGCGATTGAATTGGCAGTTGTAAATCAGTTCAATACGAAAATTTGAGGTAGATCACAAAAAGATTTTGGGGAGAAAGTGCGGTTGGTTTTTGGGGATGTTTTTGGAGGTAGCAAACTTGATAGCCCCTAAAGCCTGTACTCATTGTTATAAAGGAAATGTATGGTATTTAGATATCATTTATAATACTTTTTCAATAAAAATTTAGTCTTTCTTAATAATTTTCCCATTCTATTCTGCCATTTAAAAAGGATGATACCTAAATTTTTATCTGTTAAACCAATAAATTTAAAAATCTGAATTAATAATATCAGCTCTAATAACGACCTTAATGCAATTAACTTCTTCGCTCTTTGAATGTTCGTCTTTTTCATTGATGGATCATAGTGAGTATAATAATTTCGATATCTAACAATATCGCTAACAAACTTTCCAAATTCTTTATCCGAAAAATCAAGTTTCATAGAGTAATCATCGAATGGTTGATTATTTAATGTGTTCTTTGTATCATCCATGAACTCACCTAATCTTGATTTAAAACTTATTTCATTTCCATACTTTAATCTTGGTTCTAGCCAAGTTAGATATTCTTTAGGGCAACACTCCCTCAACTTATTACACATTTTCTCATAGTCAGCTACTGCATATTCCTTTCTATCATTTATTCGTCTGTGTAGTGCTTCTATGATTTGAGCCATCCATAAAAAATTAATTTCAGAATATTTATTATTAAGTTTTTTATAAGTTCTATATAATTCAATGCTCGGAGAGATTTCATCAAATCTAGTCATCCAAGTTGAAAAAATATCAACCTCTTTATTAATTCTAATTACATCATTCAAACTAAAATTAATATCATGCCAACCCAATAGAACTTGATTAGTCTTTACAAGATCCATTTCAAAAATAAAAGGAGAGTAACATCTATGGCCGTCCTCAATAAAAATGGCGTTTATTGAATTAATATAGGCTTCCTCCCCTAATAAAATTGAAATTAATGAAGTGATTTTATGTAGATAATCCCATAGCTCATCTACATTATTAAATGCTCCTTCTTTCTTATTTATCTCTATGTAAGGATGCTCTGATATTCTAGCTCCCTCAACTTCTGGGGAAATCGAATAATCATAAGCAAATAAAATAGAAATAATTACAAATTCATCTTGATATAAAACAATATCATTCCTCATATTACAAGTTAAAGAAACCATGTTATTTTCATTAACAATATCAAATACATCAAAATCTATCGCCCATAAATCAAGATTATTAATATAAATCTGAATTCCATTAGGTTTTATATTTAGTTTATTATTTAATAGCTTAACTTGGGTGTTAAATACCTTGTCATCTAATTTTAATAAAGCATTATTAAATGTTATTTTAATTTCACCACTGCCTCGTCGTGGCTGAGAACTTATAAAACAACCTGTGAAGATACAATTATTAAGAGTATTAAATTGCCCTATCAAATTAAATGTCTCTTCATCATTAAGTGTATAGGGCAATATTGATACATCATCTACAGAAAGAAAAATCTCTCCTTTTCCTCCATTAAAAATAAATAGCTGACCAAAGAAATGTAAAGACTCTCCATCATTAGTTATAAATTTAAATTTACCTCGTTCCTTAACTTCTTCTAGTCTCATAGCTTATCTATCCTAATTGTGAAATTAAATTCAAAATCCGCTTATCAGACACCTGATACTTCGTGCCTAATTGCTGAGCAAATAAACTCACACGCAATTCCTCAATCATATAGCGAATTTCTACCACTTCATCAGAAATTGGTTTAGATTTTGGCAGTTTAGCGAGCAATTGTTGGTAAGCCTGTTGTACTTGTTCCACGCGTAGCATCGCCGCACGATCGCGATTTACATCTTGAGCTAATTTATCAATACGTTTATCAACGGCTTGTAGATAGCGCTGTAAATCTGGTAGGCGATCATAACCGCTCTTTTGCACAAAACCTGGATAAATCAATCCGCTTAACTGCGCCTTAATATCGGAAAAGGCAAAGGCCATGGTGAAATCCATTTTGCCTTTTAAACGTTGGTTTAAGGCATGGTTAAGGGATAGGATTTGCTCCACTTTCTGTGCAATATCGACGGTCACTTCGTTAAGGTTTTCTCGTACAAAATCACGCAATTTTTCAAAGCCTGCTTCATCCCAAACAAACCCGCCAAAATCGGCAATCAGTTTATCCACCGCACAAGCGATACAGTCATCAATCAAATCCAACACACGACCGAACGGAGTAAAATACAGACCCAATTTAGCCTTATTCGGCAATTTTTCATGCAGATATTTAATCGGTGACGGCACATTGAGCAACAATAAGCGGCGCAAACCTTGCTGCATCGCCACCGATTGCTCAAACTCTGTTTCAAATAGTTTGATACCAACCGCATCTTTTTCATCTACGATGGCCGGAAACGCTTTGACGCTGAAACCACGTTGTTTTTGTTCGTAGCATTGTGGTAAATCTGCAAAGCTCCAAATATGCAGCCCGCTTTGTTCAATACCATCATCTGCCACAGCAGAAATACTTTCCTGCACACGATCTTTTAAGTTGAATTTTAGCTCGTCCAAATTCATGGATTCGGCAATTTTTTTGCCGTTTTCATCCACCACACGGAACGTCATTTTCAAATGGCTTGGAATTTGTTCCCAATTCCAATGTTCCGCTTCTACGGTGACGCCCGTCATACGACGCAATTCATAAATCAGCGTATCTAATAACGGTTTTTCCAACGGCACGGCACGACTTAAAAAAGCTTGGGCATAATTAGGTGCTGGCACAAAATTACGACGATAAGATTTTGGCAGAGATTTAATCAGCGCAATGACCAATTCTTCACGCAAACCTGGAATTTGCCAATCAAAGCCGGTCATTTCCACTTGGTTGAGCAATGGCAACGGAATATGAACCGTCACACCGTCCGCATCAGTACCCGGTTCAAATTGATAAGTTAATTTGAGTTTCAAATTGCCTTGATGCCAGAAATTCGGGAAATCCAACTTGCTCACTTGCTCCGCATCATCGTTAATCAAGAATGAGCGTTCAAAATTAAGCAATTCCGGATCTTTTTGCTGCGCCTTTTTCCACCAGGTATCAAAATGTTTTTGAGAAACCACTTCCGTACCAATACGCTGATCGTAAAATTCAAAAAGCGTGCGGTCATCCACCAAGATATCGCGGCGGCGGCTTTTGTGTTCCAACTCCTCTACTTCTCGAACGAGTCGTTGATTTTCTTTGAAGAATTTATGTTTGGTATTCCAATCCCCTTCCACTAAGGCAGATTGAATAAAGATCTCGCGGCTCACCGTCGGATCAATAGAACCGTAATTCACTGGTCGCGCAGCCACAATCGGCACACCGTAAAGCATGACTTTTTCATCTGCAATCACGGCGCCACGGGATTTCGACCAACGCAGTTCGGAATAGGATTTTTTAATTAAATGCTCGGCAAGTGGCTCAATCCATTCTGGCTCGATTTCCGCCACCATACGCCCCCAAAGTTTGGAGGTTTCCACTAACTCTGCCGCCATCACCCATTTCGGTTGTTTTTTGAAAAGCACAGAATTGGGGAAAATCGCAAAATGGGCATTACGCGCGCCAAGATATTGTTGTTTTTCCACCTCTTTTAAGCCGATATGAGAAAGCAAGCCGCTTAAAAGTGCGGTATGAATTTGCTGATATTCTGCTTTTTCAGAATTAATCGGCAAGCCCATTTCACGCACGGTTAAACGAATTTGATGATAAATATCCTGCCATTCGCGAATACGTAAATAATTTAAGAAATCCTTTTGGCATTGGCGACGAAATTGGTTTTTACTCAATTCTTTTTGTTGTTCTTGCAGATAACGCCAAAGATTGAGGAAAGCCAAGAAATCTGATTTTTTATCGGCAAAACGGCGATGTTTTTCATCGGAAGCTTGTTGTTTTTCTTGTGGACGCTCGCGCGGATCTTGAATAGATAATGCAGCAACAATAATCATCACTTCATGCAACGCACCTTGTGAGACTGCACTCAACAACATTTTCGCTAAACGAGGATCCACAGGGAGTTGAGATAATTGACGACCAGCCGCCGTTAATTGACGTTTCTCGCCCGCTTTGGTGCGAACCATTTCAAACGCACCCAATTCTTCCAACAGTTTTATCCCATCTTGAATATGGCGTTTATCTGGCGCATCCACAAACGGGAAAGCTTCAATATCATCTAAGCCCAATGCCGTCATTTGCAAAATAACGGAGGCTAAATTGGTGCGCAGAATTTCAGGATCGGTAAACTCTGGACGAGAATTAAAATCCTCTTCCGAATATAAACGAATACAAATCCCTTCACTTACACGACCACAACGACCTTTACGCTGATTAGCGGATGCCTGTGAAATGGGTTCAATCGGTAAACGTTGTACTTTGGTGCGATAGCTATAACGGGAAATACGCGCGGTACCTGGGTCAATCACATATTTAATGCCAGGCACAGTCAATGAAGTTTCTGCGACGTTGGTCGCTAATACAATGCGATTTAAACCACTTGGATGGAAAATTTTATTTTGTTCTTGCGCAGACAAGCGAGCAAAGAGCGGTAGAATTTCCGTGTGTTTTAGATTTTGTTTTTGTAAAGCTTCGGCGGTATCACGAATTTCTCGCTCACCGTTCATAAAGATCAAAATATCGCCTCGACCTTCCGCTTGCAGTTCATCCACCGCATTGAGAATGCCTTGTAGCTGATCTTGATCGTCTTCTTCCACTACGGGACGATAACGCACTTCCACAGGATAGGTTCTACCCGAGACTTCAATAACTGGGGCATTGTTGAAATGTTTGGAAAAACGTTCCACATCAATGGTCGCGGAAGTGATGATGAGTTTTAAATCACGGCGACGTGGCAACAGCTGTTTCAGATAACCGAGAATAAAATCGTTGTTTAAGCTGCGTTCGTGGGCTTCGTCAATAATCAAACAAGAATATTGATTGAGGAAACGATCGTTTTGAATTTCTGCTAATAGGATCCCATCGGTCATCAACTTGATTTGCGTATCATCACTGATTTGATCGTTAAAACGAACCTTATAACCAACTAAATCGCCAAGCTCCGTTTCCAGTTCTTCCGCAATACGCGCCGCCACCGAACGAGCAGCAATACGGCGTGGTTGAGTATGACCAATCATGCCTAAATTGCCGAAACCTAATTCCAAACACATTTTCGGCAATTGAGTGGTTTTACCTGAACCGGTTTCCCCTGCCACCACGATGACCTGATGCTCAGAAAGCAGTTTTTGAATTTCGGCTTTGCGTTGGCTAACGGGCAAACTCTCTGGAAAAACAATCGGATTTTTGACCGCACTTTTACGATTTTCTACACGCAATTGAGCCTGTTCAATCTGCATCTGGATTTCTGCGGCAACGGCTTGCTGAGCCTCTTGGCTTTTAATTTTTCCAATACCATGAATGCGGGCGGATAAACGACGTTGATCCACCAGCATAATATCCTTGAGTTTCGAAAAGAGAGATTGTTGTATCGGATTTAATTCACGTTTGACTGATTTGTTCTTCATACTGATTTACTTTTAAAACCACCGTAAGCCAAGCAAAGCCAACCAATTAAAAAGAGCGTGCCTCCAATCGGTGTCACCCAAACGAGAAATTTGCCCGCACCAAGCGCAAGCGCATAAAGGCTACCGCTAAAGAGCAGAATACCGTACACCCAAGTCCCTGCAGCAAGATTAACTATTTTGTTTGCAACCAATGATTCACGGCATAATTGCAAAATGCCAATCGCTAAAATCGCAATGGTGTGGAACATTTGATATTTCACACCCGTTTCAATCCAGGCTAACTCTTTAGGTTCTAAAACCTTGCTTAATCCATGTGCCGCAAAAGCACCAATTGTCACACACAAAAAACCGCTCAATCCCGCGATAAATAACCATTTGTTTTTCATTTAAAATTTTCCTATTAATACAGCTAAAATCCCTGCGGCGATAAGTGGACCTACCGGAATACCGCCTAAGAAAGACACACCAATAATCGTACCAATTAATAATCCAGTCACTAAAACGGGTTGTTCTCCCATTAATGGTACCCCTTTGCCTGCAAGCCACGCCACTAATGCCCCGATTAAAATAGAGATTCCCATTTTCCAATTTAAAAATGAACTGAGATCAGGCAATTGGATTTTCCCCGAGACTAACGGCGCAAGCACACCAATCGTTAAAATGATGATCCCAATTTTTATCCCGTATTGCTCAAGTATGGGAATGTATTTGGATAATAAGGTTTGCTGCATGATTAATAACACAGCCGCTGAGATGGTAATTGCGCTGTTTTGACTCATTAAACCTAAAATGATTAAGAAAACCAACAATAACGCTATCACATTGAATTGTAATGACATAATACCTCTAAAGTGCGGTCAGAAAGATGACCATTTTTTGGCATGTAAAGTTTTTGTAAATTATACCAATTTCTTGCTTTTCTGTGTTTTTTATTTACCTAAAAAAGGCTAGAATACAAGAGAATTTTCTTCTCATACTCCCTGTTTTTACTAAGGTTTTTGCCCTATGTCGAATGCCGTCAGCCCTGAATTAATTAAAACTGTTGTTCTACTTGCAACCAGCGTAACCATTGTGCCACTTTTTAAGCGTATTGGTTTAGGTAGCGTGTTGGGTTATTTAGTGGCAGGCTGTTTAATTGGTCCTTCCGTTTTCGGCGTAGTAAAAGATGCAGAATCAGTTCTGCATATGGCTGAACTAGGTGTGGTGATGTTCTTATTCATCATCGGTTTGGAAATGCACCCAGAACGTTTATGGGCAATGAGAAAAGCAATCTTCGGGCGAGGTTTTCTACAAGTCGGACTATGTGGCGCATTGCTGACCTTTGCCGGTATCTATATTTTAAATCTTCCAAAAGAAGTCGCGTTTATTGCAGGTATGGGCTTTACCCTTTCTTCTACCGCGATTGTAATGCAGGTATTAGAAGAACGCGGGATTACGAACACACCAAAAGGCCAACGGGTGATTTCAACCTTAATCTTTGAAGATTTATCCATTGTGCCATTATTGGCTTCTATTGCCTTTTTAACGCCTGAAACCAAACATATTGAACATCAAACCAACTGGACATCTATTGCTATTGCACTCGGTGCCGTTGTCGGTTTAGTGGTTGCGGGTAAATGGTTAATGAACCCTATTTTCCGCTTAATTTCAAAAGCTCACATTCGTGAAATGATGACTGCAGCCGCCTTACTTGTGGTATTAGGCGCAGCCTTAGCCATGGAAGCAAGTGGCCTTTCAATGGCGATGGGCGCATTCGTCGCCGGTGTGATGCTTTCAGAATCTGCATTCCGTCACCAACTCGAAGCGGATATTGAACCGTTCCGTGGTCTATTGCTCGGTCTCTTCTTTATGGGCGTAGGGATGTCACTTGATTTAACCTTGGTGTTCGACAATGCACTTTGGTTATTAGGTATCGTGTGCCTTTATATCATCGGCAAAGCCTTAGCCGTTTACACTGTTGCACGTATTACGAAACTTGACCGAAAAGAATCCGTTGGACGAATGACCATTATGGCACACGGTGGTGAATTTGCATTCGTACTCTTCTCTGCCGCAACTACGGCAGGTGTAATGACAAAAGATCAAAATGCAACCTTTACCGCTGCGGTGATTATCTCAATGTTATTCTCACCATTGATTGGCTTATTAATGCGTAAAATTAACCAACGCAAATCAGCGAATCAAGAGGAAAAAGTCGATACTAGCGATCTCGATCCAATTGTAGATTTAGAAGATAGCGTGCTCGTGATTGGTTTTGGTCGTTTCAGCCAAATCGTGTGTCAATCGCTTCTTGTTCGAGGTATTAACGTCTCGGTGATTGACCGCAATATCGAAAACATTCGTGCAGCAGCGAAATTCGGTTTTAAAGTTTATTACGGTGATGGTATTCGCCTTGATGTATTACGTGCTGCCGGTATCGAAAAAGCCAAATGTGTGGTCATCGGGATTAACGATACACAACGCATTGAAAGCATTGTTCAGAATTTGAAAGATGCTTATCCGAAACTCCCTATTTTGGCACGAACTTATGACCGTAAAACAACAGTAAGCCTAATCAAACGAGACGTAGACTTTATTGTACGTGAAACCTTTGAGTCTGCACTTACGCTCAGCCATGCCACCTTGATGCAATTAGGCGTCAATAAAATTGAAGCCGATGAGGTCATTGCAGAAGTCCGTTACTTAGACCAAGAACGGTTGAATGAAGAAGTTTTACATGGTTTTTCTACGGACATCATCCGAAAATATTGGATGCCAAAACCTTTCGTTAAACCACATTCTGATGCTGAAGCACTAAATGAAGAAACGGCTGAGATTTTAGAAAAAGAAGATGACACCAATGACGAAGCAGCGGTTGAAACTCTTCTTCATGATGATTATGAAGCCGAAAAACAAAAAGAAGTCGAATAATAAAAAAGCCCGATAAATCATTATCGGGCTTTTTGTTAGGCTTTCATTGTCACAATCCAGCAGTTGTGGATTTGTTTATTACGTTCAAAATCAAGCGGTAAGGTTTTCGCTGAAATTTCGACCGCACTTAATCCTAATTCATCTAGCGCATCAAAATCCATTTTAAAACCTCGTTTATTGTTCGAGAACACGATGGTGCCGTTAGGGCGTAAAATACGTTTGAGATTACGCATTAATTTGATGTGATCACGTTGTACATCCCAACTGTCTTCCATACGCTTAGAATTCGAGAATGTTGGCGGATCCACGAAAATTAAATCAAACTGGCGATCACATTTCTCTAACCACTGCAAACAATCTGCCTGGATGAGCTTGTGCTGCTTGCCTTCAATATCATTTAAAATCAGGTTTTGCTCTGCCCAGTTTAAATAGGTGTTAGACATATCCACGGTCGTCGTCGATTTTGCCCCACCTAATGCCGCATGCACTGTTGCGGAACCGGTATAAGCAAAAAGATTAAGGAAATCTTTGCCTTTTGCCATTTCGCCAACCATTTTACGGGTTAAACGATGATCTAAGAATAACCCTGTATCCAAGTAATCCGTCAAATTCACCCAAAGCTGAGCGCCGTATTCATTCACATAGAAATATTCGCCTTTATTAGCCAATTTTTCATATTGATTCGTGCCTTTTTGTTTTTGACGCACTTTCAAAATCAGTTTATTGGTTTCAATACCGGTGACTTGCAAGGTTGCAGTCACTGCATCCAATAAACGTTGACGCGCTTTATTTTCATCAATATTTTGGGGTGCGGCATACTCTTGCACCACGATATGATCACCATAACGATCCACCGCTACGTTATATTCTGGTAAATCGGCATCATATAAACGATAAGCATCAAGGCCTTGCTGCTTCGCCCATTTTTCAATTTTCTTGATATTTTTCTGCAAACGATTCGCAAAATCCACCGCTACCGTTGAAGTGCGGTCAAATTCAAGCGGATTTTCAGCCGCACTTTCTTTGCGTTCTGAAATTTGATAATTCTTCTGAACACAATCTAACGGACCATTTTTCGCTTTAAATTGACGATGAGAACGCATACGCAAGCAATCAAGCAACGTAGATTCACTACTGAAAATCGACGCATTCCAACCACCAAATTCATTTTTAAGACGTTGTCCAAAGACTGAATATAGTGCAATCAAAGCAGGAGTTGTACCTAAACGCTCACCGTAAGGCGGGTTACAAATCACTGTTCCCACTTCATCTGGACTTGGATTTTTTAATGCAGCGACATCACCTTGTTTCCAGTGAATTAAGTGTGCTACGCCTGCATTTTGTGCGTTCTTTTGCGCTTTTTTCAGAACGCGATGATCGAGATCGAAGCCATAAAAATGCGGTTTTGGATTTTGATTAAAATAAGTTTCAGCTTGCTGTACCGCTTCTGCTTTCACCTTATCCCAAACATCTTGATTATGCCCTTTCCAGCAATCAAAGCCCCAATGTAAACGATGTAATTGCGGTGCAATTTGGGCTTCCATTTGTGCAGCTTCGATTAACAAAGTACCCGAACCGCACATTGGATCCACTAATGGTGTCCCTTTTTTCCAACCTGAACGAAGCACTATCGCAGCGGCTAAGGTTTCACGTAAAGGCGCTTGCCCTGTATCTTCACGATAGCCACGTAAATGCAATGCTTCACCACTTAAATCGAGTGAAACAACGAGCTCTTCTTTATTTAAATAAACATGAATTCGCACATCCGGATAGTCTTTATCCACATTTGGACGCGCTTTCCCTTGGCGTTCAAAATAATCCACAATGGCATCTTTCACACGCATCGCACCAAATTGAGTGTGACGAATTTCTTGGTTTGTCCCGTTGAAATCGACAAAAAATGTGGCTTTCTCATCAAAATAACTTAACCAATCCTGCCCTGTCACAATTGAATACAAGTCTAAATCACTATATACCTTGCCATTTACAATAGGTAACAAAATACGTGAAGCTAAGCGTGACCATAATAAGCTGCGATAAAGTGTTTCATCATCAGCATGAAAATGTACACCGCCTTGTGCAATTTTACATTCTGTTGCACCAAGCTCTGTCAGTTCGACTTTTAAGAGTTCTTCAAAACCACGGGCCGTTGTGGCAAATAGTTGTTTCATGTGTTTTCTCGATAGGGAAAAATTGGGCGGATTATAGCATAGTTTTTACTAGGATTTCGCCTAAGGCGACCTACTTTTCTTTGCTTGTGCAAAGCAAAGTAGGCAAAAGAAAACACACCCCAATTAAATCTCTAATCCTCATTCTTTTTCAATTTTCTTTACAGAAATTTTCGAACTCGCTTCGCTCAAACAAGCGAAAATTTCTTAAAAATTGAAAATCATTCGGGCGATTTAGATGGGGACAATAAAAAAACAGCCTTAAAGGCTGTTTTTAAGATAGAAGCAAATTAGATTATTTACTTAAACATTGTGCATAGCTATCAGCAGTCGCTTGAAGGAAATTCGCATAGGAATTTGGGCCAAGCTGTACGTTATCACCAATAGGATCTAAACGACCAACATTAACTTTTGTACTTTGTGCAAGAGTATCAATCACTTTTGGTGTGAATTGAGGCTCCGCAAAAAGACAATTTACACGATGTTCTTCAATTTCTTCTTTAATGTGAGCAATGGTTTTTGCACCTGGTGCCACTAATGGATTAATGGTGAAATAAC
>JAHZCF010000121.1 GCA_019423005.1 Haemophilus sp. | reverse complement strand
CAGGTGTCACGAAAGGAATAATAAACACCGCAGAATAAGCTAAAATCACTTGAACTAATGTTTGTGGCACAAAAATACTCGCTACAGAAATGCCAAGCGATGTAGCAAAGATCATCGCGGTGAAGAAATCTAGAAAGGATTTCACAATAAGGATATCAAAATCACCTGTCATCCCTTCATTCATCGCCCCGAAAATACCCGTTCCACTAAATGAAAACAAAATCACAATCGCAACAAATTTAGACAAAAACTCTTCTTGGCTATGCATACTACTTGGTGTATCAGGGAACATCTTTTCAACAAGGCCTTTCGCTGATGAGGCAAGCCTATTTATTCCGTGTTCTAATAAAAGCAATTCCCCGATTATCGTCCCTAATAACACCGATAAAATCATTGCCGGCATATTGGTGGTTTTCGCCACCATCACAATACCCATCCCCATGGAGCACAAACCAAAGATTAAGGTTAGATTAGTGCGTAAACGCTCTGGGATTCGACCACCTAGTATCGAGCCAATGACTGCCCCACTAATAATCGCCAGTGCATTGATATAAGGTCCGATAATCATCATTCTTCTCCAAATTAAACTGGTTCTATTATACGAAAAACGCGATGAAAATCGACCGCACTTTTAGCAATAAAAAAGGCATGGTTTCCCATGCCTTTTATTCATTAACAATAAATTACCAGTGGTAACCTGCACCAACTGCTACACCCACTTTACCTTGAGTATCGCTAGTACCGGCTAAACGAATAATGATTTTACCGTTATCTGAAATACGTGACATACCTAATGCCACTGCATTTTGACCTTGGTAATTACCCGCTGCCACAGATACCATGCTCTTACCTGGAATGTACGCTTGTGGTAATTGAGACGCCGCTAACGCGCTTGCTGTACCTGCATTTACACGTTTACCTAACTTGTTCACTTGACCATTTAAGTGATTGATCTTGTTATTCACGTCAGCTTTTACTTCGTGTAATTGGCTACCGTTTACCGCATCAGTACTGTCTGCCGCAATACGTCCTGGTGCAACATTGGTAATTTGTTTATTACCTGCATCAATACCATTTTTAGTCATACTTGGACCATTTTTAATGGTGACGCCATTGCTATCAATCACAGTATCACCCGCGGTGAATTTATTCGCTGTTACGCTTTCCACTTTAAGGTTTTTCTTAATAGCTACACGAACATTACCACTCTTATCAATGTTTGTCATCACATTATCGCCACCATCAAACTCACTCCAGTTTGTATTGCTATCTGCGCCTTTCACATTGATTTGGCTATTTAATTTCGCACCGTAAACATCGCCTACGTTTGCGCCAAATTTTAAGCCATCGCTTAATGTTGCGATAGTTTCACCACCAAAGTTCATACGATTTGGTGTTTTACCATCAAGATTTGGTGCTGCATCTTTACCACTTACCACTGTAATTGGCGTTGAATTAGCTCCTTCGCCAAGATTAATTGTTGTGGTATTAACCGTTTTAGCTGTTACATTTTCAGCTTTTAAATCTTTGGTAGTAGAAATAGTGAAGTTAATACCATTCTGTTCAAGTTTGATATTATCACCAGCGATATAGTTTACAGTCTCGCCTGGTGCTACATTCGCAACTTTGGTACCACTTACTTCACCAGTAGAGCCATCTTTCTTCGTTGCAGTAGCATTCCAGCCTTTACCTGCAAGTTCTTTTACTGCGTATAACTGACTACCATTCACCGCATCTTTCGATGTGCTCGTTACATCACCATCTTGAACATTGGTTACTTTCTTATCACCAGCATTGATGCCATCTGTCGTTACAGCCACATCGCCAGCTTTTAAGCCATCTTTATTTAAAGCTACATTATCACCCACTTTCACACCGTCATTATTCATCACGGTATCACCTGCTGTTACACTATCAACTTTGATGTCTTTTGCTAAATTGAAAGTAACATCATTACCTTTTTTAGTAATATTAATGTTCCCATCTGTATTATTTAGGTCAACCGTATCACCAGGTTTCACATTAGAGGAATCTGCACCATTTGCTGTTAAATTCCACCCTTTGTTAGCCACCTCTTCTACTTTTTTAAGCTGTGAAACATTTACTGCATCAGTATCATCTTCACCTGCTTTCAAACCTGTAATTTTCTTATCGCCCATATCAATGCCTTTATCATTGATAGTTACACCACCAATCTCAGCACTGTCTAAGCCTTTAAGATCTTTAGCTAATTTCACATTTAATGTGCCATTACCGTCAGATTCAACACCAATATTGTTATCAGATAGTGTACCTTTTGCTCCACCTTTTACAAAAATTTGATCACCTAAGCGACGCTCAAAGTTATTCGCAGCATTATCTCCTCCAAAGGTCAATGCTTTAAATGCCTGTTCAGCCGTTTTATTGATCGCATTATTCACATTATTAACTGTGGTGCCATTTACGGTAATTGGATCTTTACTTACAGTAACATTACCCGCTTTCAAACCATTTGTATCAATTTTGGTATCACCTGCAGTGACACTATCAACGTTGATATCTTTCGATAAAGCAATCTTAACTTTGCCATCTTCAACCTTAGTGCTGATATTTTTATCTGCACCAACAACCTCAATCGTTTCACCTAATGGTTTCTTCACTGAATTACCATCTTGAGCAGTTAACCCAAAACCTTTTGTCGTGAGGTTATTAATAGTTTTATAAAGTTGGCTACCATTTACCGCATCTTTTGATGTTTCATTCACATCACCTGCTGCTACACCGGTGATTTTTTTGTCACCTGCATTAATACCTGATTTTGTTACACTTGGACCACCAGCAATAGTTAATCCATCTTTATTAATGGTTGTATCGCCTGCTTTTACGCTATCAACTTTGATATCCTTAGCTAATTTAATTTCTAACTTATCCTGGCCATTCGCTACTACACCAATGTTACCGTCGGAAAGTTGAGCTGCATCAGTTACACCACCAACTACTTTAACGGTTTCACCTAATTTACGTGTTACATTAGTGCCAGTATCTCCAGCAAAGGTTAATGGCATATTACGCACTTTATTAATTGCGCTAGTCACATCGCCTGCAGTGGCAAGATTATTTGGATTCTCTGCAGTTGCATTGCCTGCTGCATCAGTCGTGATATTTGTTGTATTCACATCAAATTTCACAATAGTGCCATTTTCGGTATCAGTCACATTCGCAGTAGTTAAGTTTCCATCTTTGAAGTTCACTACACCATTATTGTTGATACGTGACTTATCTTTGCCATTTTCTTGAACATTAAAGCCACTGTTATTTAACACGGTGTAAAGTTGTGAACCATTTACAGCATCTGTTGACGTCGCTGAAAGACGGCCTGCTGCTACATTTTGGATTTGACGTTCAAAACCCTCTTTACCAACAGAAACTGCACCACCAGCATTACTTCCCAAACCAGCTTGGAATTTCACATTTGTATCAGTACCGCCATCATTTTTAAATGTTGCATGATCAGATGAGTCGTTAAAAGTATTTGAACCAGCAACTGAATCATGACCTAATGCTACAGAATTAGCTACTGCTGCAGTTGAATGGTCACCTAATGCCATTGCATTTGCTCCTGTAGCATTAGCAAAAGAACCCAACGCAATGGCATCCTGCACACCCGTCGCTTTTGCTTGATAACCAAATGCTAACCCTGTTTTAGCTGCTTCTGCGTAGCCACCAAGAGCCACACCCCATCCTGCAGTAGCTTTAGAATTAACACCAATTGAAACGGTATAATCGTCTCCAGCTTGTGCATTTGTACCTAACGCAACTGATGACACCTTATTTGCTTGGCTTCCATTACCGATAGAAACAGCTGCGGTATCATCTGCATGAGAATTTAAACCTAGTGCAATTGTGCCATCTGCAGATGTTTTTGCACCATGACCAATCGCTAAGGATGAATTTGATGTGCTAGTTGTATGAGCATTCGGTCCAATAGCAATAGAATTTTTACCCTTAGCACCTTTATTGATACTATTAGTTGGATTTTCCTCAGTTGCATCATCTTTAACACCAATTGTTGAATTCACAGAGAAGTAGCGTATTTTTTCAATCTGTTGAATTGCTGAATAAAGCTGAGAACCATTGATTGCATCAGTTGAATTTGCAGAAACATCACCAGGTGCTAAGTTAATAATTTGACGTTCAAATTGTTTCTTACCCACAGATACAACATCACCCGGATCAACCGATGCACCACCAGCCCAAGTATAAGTATTTCCTAGAATTTCCTTACCTTTATAAGCTATACCTTCTTTATCCGTTTCAGATGCCATACCAATTGCAACAGCGTTGGTTATATTAGCATTTGCACCTGTTCCAAGCGCAAGCGTACCAAATTTTGTTGCAGTTGCATTAGTACCTAGTGCAGTAGAGAAATCACCCAGTGCTTGTGTTTTAACACCAATAGCTACCGCGCCCTCACCACTTGTCGCGGAAGAATACCCATTCAAACTCCCACCTGTTAATTTTTTGTAAATCAAACCTCGATTTGCAAAACTATCTAATCGAATTTGTTTTTTAGTAGCAACTGTTCCATCTTCATTAAACGTATATTCATAAACAACTTCGTCACCACTGTATTTACCACCATTAACTTTATCAACATCATCGTTACCAATAACAATAGATGAGTTACCTTTTGCTAAAGTATTTGCACCAATAGCAATCGATTGATCTCCTCGAACCTCTGTACGTTGAACCGTTGGATGCTTTCCAGAACTACCTATTGCAATAGATTCTTCGCTATATTCTGCAGATACATAAGCTCCTGAACCAATAGCTATATTTCTTCCCTTAGGTTTTCCATTTGCAACTGTTGCATTATTACCTATCGCAATATTAGAACCACCACCAGCATCAGCTTCCCCCGTAAACACATTACCTGGTCCAGTCGTAATTTTAATAAGAGGATCACTTAAATCTACAGCTTGTGCCGGCATCATCACTGCAGATAAAGAAAGTGCAAATGCTGAAAGTTTGAAAAGAGAAGACAAACGTGTTTCGCTTGCTACACGTTGTTCGGAGTTTGAAGAAGCTTTTACGGCTCCTTTTGCTAATTCTGATGTCACGACGAAAGATTGTGTCGTTTTGTTCCAAATAATCTTAAATACTTTGTTCATAAGAAAGTTCTCCTAAGTTAAATAGATTTAGGTATTGATCACATCCCAACAATAGGAACAAGCTGGGGAAAAAATAAGGTGCTGGGAGTATAACTGACTCATCTATAAGATCAAGAAAATGATCGCTTTTTATACCATTTTTCACAAGAAATTTACATTTTCTATACAAGGTATCGTTTGCGTAAAAAGAATGCTCATTAAAATTAGGCCAAAGTCAGTAATAATGAGCATGGAATCGTCTTTATATAAGTCAAAAACAATGTAAAAATTGACCGCACTTTTTCCTCTTTCAAGGTATTCTCCTCTTACCACTTTACCTATACCCCGGCATACCCCTTTGTGAGTATTTTGATTTTAAAGTTTGATCAACCTCAAACTTTTGAAAAAAAACCTTAGGAAAACTACTGCTTTTTGGTATCTTATGCTTGCGTTGAGCTATTTTTATGAGTGAATTCAAAAGCTTAATAGGAATTGTTCGCATTTTAAATTGTTTTTTTATTCTTT
>JAHZCF010000120.1 GCA_019423005.1 Haemophilus sp. | reverse complement strand
ATAATAAAAAATGGAGAGAACCAAATCGGCGTTCAATCGCGCCACCAAATAACCAGAACCATGAAAGATTAAATAAAATATGGGGTACCGACAAATGAACAATAGCATGGGTGAAATAGCGCCATACTTCCTGATCTTCCCAAGAATAAGCAGGATAATGAAATAAATCCACAATTGGCTCTTTAAATCCTACATTCTGCAAGAGATAAATCACCGCGCAAAGTGCGGTCAAAATAAACGTGATTTTTTGTGCGCTCAACGTGCGTTTCAATACTTTTCTCTCTTCTGGCACATCGGTTTCACTATCAAATAAAGACGGCATTTGTTATATTCCTTTTTATTTTTCGTCAATCATATAAGGTTCATTATGAAAAAACAAACTATGCCGACAGGATTTAGCGGCTTCGCTTGGGGAATCGCGGCATTTTGTTTACCCATTTTACTGTGGCCTATGGCCTCTCTGCTTTCCACTGCTTTTGCGAAAAACCCAACATTAAGCGACTTTCAGATCGATCTTTTCTCGATTATCTTTTGGGTGTATCCCTTTGTTTTGGTTTTAATTGCGCGTTTACTTTATAAATTGCATCAGTACAAACCTAAACTTGCCGTAAAATTATTGCTACTAAGTGCGGTCATTTTTTACATTGTTTTAGTTTCGGTTTGCTACATTGGCTTTAATGCTTAAGAAGATAAAAACAAAATCACAAACAACAAAAAGGGAGCTTTCGCTCCCTTTTAACTTATGTTCCTAATAATCAAAAATATAAAAAATTTCCTACCTAGCAATCAATTATGCAAAGTATTTTTCTAAATCGTCGCTACCGCCGATGTGTTTACCACCGATGAATACTTGTGGCACAGTTGCACGACCAGAAACCGCACGTACACTCACGATAGTTGCATCATGACCTAATACAATCTCTTCAAAGCTTAAACCTTTATCATGTAAAAGTTGTTTTGCTTTCGCACAGTACGGGCAACCAGGTTTAGTGAAAATTGCGATTGATTCTTGCACTTGGTAGTTTGGTGCAATGTATTTCAACATTGTATCAGCATCAGATACTTTAAACGGATCGCCAGGTTCATTTGGTTCAATAAACATTTTTTCAACTACACCATTTTTTACGAGCATAGAATAACGCCAAGAACGTTTACCAAAACCTAAATCATCTTTTCCAACTAACATGCCCATACCTTCAGTGAAAGTACCGTTACCATCTGGAATGAATTTTACGTTATGTGCTTCTTCAGCTTCTTTCCACGCATTCATCACAAACGTATCATTTACTGATACAACTAAAATATCATCTACACCATATTGTTTGAAAACTGGCGCAAGTTCGTTATAACGTGGTAAGTGAGAAGATGAACAAGTTGGCGTGAATGCACCTGGTAATGAGAAAACAACAACTGTTTTGTTGTCGAATAATTCAGATGTAGTCACATCAACCCATTGATCACCTTGACGAGTACGAAATGTAACTTGTGGGACTTTTTTTCCTTCCATATTAGACATAATGTGTCTCCTCTGTTAGTTAAATGAATTTACCTTAAAAACTTGATAGGCATTATAGAAAGTTTTGTGATATAGTCATAATCAATTAAT
>JAHZCF010000012.1 GCA_019423005.1 Haemophilus sp. | reverse complement strand
TTAAGCGAGATATTGTGCATATTTTATCCATTATTCGGATTATCGGCATTTTGATTATGTGCTTTTCCGGCACGATGCTGATTCCAGCCTTTGTGGCGCTGATTTATGGCGATGGCGGCGGTAAAGCGTTTATGCAAGCTTTTGCATTGAGCTTAACCGTGGGCATGTTGCTTTGGTGGCCTTGTCATCACCACAAACAAGAATTGCGATCTCGTGATGGTTTCTTAATTGTGGTGGCATTTTGGTTCGTTCTTGGCGGGTTAGCAACTTTACCATTGTTATTATTTGATGCACCTCATTTAACGGTGGCTTCTGCCGTCTTTGAAGCATTTTCCGGGCTAACAACCACGGGTGCCACAGTCATGACTGGGTTAGATAATTTACCGAAAGCCATTCTGTTTTACCGTCAATTTTTACAATGGTTAGGCGGCATGGGGATCATCGTACTTGCGATTGCGATTATTCCTTTATTGGGTATTGGCGGAATGCAGTTATACCGAGCTGAAATGTCTGGTCCAATGAAAGATCAGAAAATTCAGCCAAGGATAGCAGAAACGGCAAAGGCATTGTGGTTTGTTTATTTCTTTTTAACCATGTCTTGTACCTTGGCTTATTGGCTAGCAGGTATGACACCGTTTGATGCACTTACACATAGTTTCTCGACGGTATCCATTGGCGGCTTTTCTACACACGATGCCAGCATTGGTTATTTTAATAGCTCGGCGATTAATTTTATCACAGTAATTTTCTTATGGATTTCGGCTTGTAATTTTGCATTGCACTTCAGAGCATTTTCGACTTTAGGACGAGAAAATATTTTGAAGATTTACACAAAAGATCCAGAATTCCGCTTTTTTATGAGTATTCAAATTTTGCTTATCGTGGCATGTACATTGGTGATGATAAGCCATCAATATTTTGATTCCTCATGGCAGGATTTTGAGCAAGTCGTATTCCAAGCCGTATCGATTTCAACGACAACTGGCTACACCACATCGAATTTTGCTGAGTGGCCTTCTTTTGTGCCGATGTTATTAATTATTGCCTCTTTTATTGGTGGCTGTGCAGGCTCAGTCGGTGGCGGTTTGCGTGTTGCACGGATTTTGGTGCTATATCTTCAAGGTGCAAGAGAACTGAAACGATTTGTACACCCTAATTTAGTGTATCCAATTAAATGGGGTCAAAATGTCCTTGATGAACGTGTGATTGGGAGTATTTGGGCCTTTTTCTCTGCATATCTATTGGTATTTACTATTTGTTTATTGAGTGTGATTGCCTGTGGTGTCGAACCTTTTGATGCATTTAATGCGGTATTGGCAAGTATTAATAACCTTGGACCGGGATTAGGTTCAGTAAGCAGCAATATGACAGCGATGCCAGATAGTGCTAAATGGGTACTCACCATTGCGATGGTATGCGGTCGTTTAGAAATTTTCACATTATTGGCGCTCTTCACACCAGCGTTTTGGAAGGCATAATGAAAACATTAATTTTATATTCAAGCCGTGATGGACAAACTAAAAAGATTGCTGAATTTATGGCTCAGCACCTTGAAGGAGAAGTGGTGGTTTCACCGTTAATGGAGGAACAGGATCTTCAAGTTTTTGATCACGTGATTATTGGGGCATCTGTTCGTTATGGTCACTTTAATAAACAGGTGTATCGTTTTGTAGAACGCCATCACGAATTGTTGAATGCAAAAAGTGCGGTCTTTTTTGGTGTAGGTTTAACCGCGAGAAAAGAAGGGAAAGATACGCCAGAGGGAAATGTTTATGTTCGTAAGTTCCTTCAGCGCATAAAATGGACTCCGGCAAAAGTCGGCGTGTTTGCAGGGGCATTGCTATATCCACGCTATAAATGGATTGATCGTGTCATGATCCAATTGATTATGAAAATTACAGGTGGTGAAACAGATACGACCAAAGAAATTGAATATACCGATTGGGGAAAAGTAAAGACATTTGCAGAAAGCCTGAATTCGTAGAATAAAACACCATAAAAATTGTGTTTTTTAGACGATTTGATTAAAAGATCTTCAACTAAGAAAAAATTTACATTTTTTTACAAAAAGATCTTGCAAAGGCGTCTGAAATGCCTATAATACGCCCCACACAACGACGCGCTGTTGTGAATCTTAAGAAAAACCGGTGCGTCGTTATTTTTTGCTCTTTAACAATATATCAGACAATCTGTGTGGGCACT
>JAHZCF010000119.1 GCA_019423005.1 Haemophilus sp. | reverse complement strand
TAGATCCGGTGGTACACTGAAGATACCCATAATATTTCTCCTCTAATGATAATAATTCATTCCAGTATATTACAAAGCCGGTTTTTAAAAGGGGACTCAGATCAAAAAATAGAGGATTTATAGGAAAAAATAGTTTGATGAATCGTTGATTGATGATGGAGGAAAAAAGTACGGTTAACATTTTAGGGTTTTGACCGCACTTTGTTTTAGGATGGTTTGGGTGTGTTTTATGCTTTACGCTGCAAAATTAAAAAACGACAATCATAAGGATTATCTGCATCCGCTTGACGATATTCTTCAAACTCGATGTTCCATTCTACCCAATTAATTTCTGGAAAGAACGTATCGCCGTCAATGTCTGCTTGAATTTGTGTGAGGTATAGTTTATTTGCTTTAGGTAAATATTGTTTAAATAGCTCGCCTCCGCCAATTAACATGATTTCATCAAATTCTTTGACAAAATCGACCGCACTTTCAAAACTATTTTTCCAGATGACTCCTTCATGTTCGTAAGGCGTGCGTGAAAGGACGATATTGGTCCGTTTCGGTAGTGGGCGACCAATGCTTTCGAAAGTTTTACGACCCATAATCACCGGTTTCCCCGTTGTGTTTTTACGAAACCAGGCTAAATCCGCAGGTAAGTGCCAAGGCATTTGATTATCTTTTCCGATGACGTTATTTTTTGTTATCGCAACGATCAAACTTAATGTCATATTTTCTATCCTATTTTTCTTTTTTTGCACTATATCATAGCTATTCACAAAATCTGTATATGAGGTTGGATTTTTCGTGATTTTTATTAATTTTAGTGCTAATTTAACCGCACTTTTCTATTTTTTCACTGAGGATAAACTATGTCGGCAAATCGTAAAACAATCGTCGTAAAATTTGGTACTAGCACATTAACACATGGTTCCCCAAAATTGAATGCACCTCATATGGTCGATATTGTTCGCCAGATTGCCCAACTTCATCAAGCGGGTTTTCGTGTCGTGATTGTGACATCAGGTGCGATTGCCGCTGGACGACATTATTTAAATCATCCTCAACTTCCCCCAACCATTGCGTCAAAACAGCTTCTAGCCGCAGTAGGGCAGAGTCAGCTTATTCAAGCCTGGGAAAAATTATTTGCGATTTATGATATTCATATTGGACAAATTTTATTAACTCGTGCTGATATTGAAGACCGTGAACGTTTTTTAAATGCACGCGATACATTACATGCCCTGTTGGACAATCAGATTATTCCTGTGATTAACGAGAATGATGCGGTGGCAACGGCTGAGATTAAAGTAGGGGATAACGATAACTTATCGGCTCTAGTTGCGATTTTAGTGCAAGCGGAACAACTTTATTTATTAACGGATCAACAAGGTTTGTTCGAAAGCGATCCTCGTAAAAATCCAGATGCGAAATTGATTCCTGTGGTTGAACAAATTACCGACCATATTCGTTCTATTGCAGGCGGTAGCGGTACAAACCTTGGTACTGGCGGGATGAGTACAAAAATAATTGCGGCAGATGTGGCAACGCGTTCGGGCATTGAAACCATTATTGCGCCAGGTAGCCGACCTGATGTGATTGTGGATTTGGCGTACGATAAACCAATTGGCACCAAATTTATTGCGCATCATTCAGATCGTTTAGAAAGCCGCAAACAGTGGTTATTTGCTGCACCATCAGCGGGCATGCTGACCATTGATGAAGGGGCTGAAAATGCGATGTTAGTACAGAATAAATCATTGCTACCAGCAGGGATTACGGCTGTAGAAGGGCGTTTTTCACGCGGTGAAGTCGTTAAAATTAAAAATACCTCAGGTAAAGTGATTGCACTTGGTATGCCGCGTTATAACAGCGATGCATTGGAATTAATCAAAGGGAAAAAATCCCAAGAAATTGAACAAATTCTGGGTTATGAATACGGTGCAGTTGCGTTACATCGTGATGACATGATTGTGCTTTAACATACAATAGAAATCGGATCTCTCATATTTTCTGAACCTTCCTTTTATTTTGTCGGT
>JAHZCF010000118.1 GCA_019423005.1 Haemophilus sp. | reverse complement strand
AATCGAACCAATCAATTAAATTGAAAGACAGATGCCCAATTTTGTGTATTATCTGCCACCATCACAAAGGGTGGATTAATTAAACTTTCACGCAGATTATAGGTGAGCGGCTGATACTGCGGATCGAAAATCATCCCATTGATTTCAGCTAATAAAATTTCAGCACCTGCTGTGTCCCATTCGCCGGTTTTGCCGAGGCGAACATAGAAATCAACGGTTCCTTCTGCGACTAAACCGCTTTTTAAACTGCTCGACCCAACAACTGTAAATTCACATGGCAAATTCTTCGCTAAAATTGACCGCACTTTCTCTTGTGAGGTGGTGGCGCCAACGGCAATTTTTAATGGTTTTGTAAGATCAATTTTTCTTGGACGTAAGCGTGTTATCTCTTTATCACTCTGTTTGAATGCGCCGAAACCTTTCATGGCGTAATAGGTGATATTCAAAATAGGGAAGTGAATCACACCCAGTACAGGTTGGTGGTTTTGCACGAGTGTAATCAATACGGAGAATTGATCCGTGTGATCAATAAATTGCTGCGTACCATCAAGGGGATCGATCAACCAATAAGTTTGCCAAGTTTGGCGTTGTGCAAAGGGGATGTTGCAGTTTTCCTCTGAAAGAACAGGAATGTCAGGGAAAAGTGCGGTCAGTTTTTCGATTAAAAATTGGCTGACAAATAAATCTGCTTCCGTGACAGGAGTGTTATCCGATTTAGTTTGTATTGCCACATCCTGTTGGTAAAAACGCGCTAAATGTTTTCCCGCTTCATTAGCGAGCATGCGGACTTGATCGAGAAGAGATTGAGATAATTGCATGTTTATTTTCTACTTTGATTTCGGTAATAACAAGGAGAGGGAAATGGTCGTATAGATTGCTAGGATGACAGAGCCCTCTAAGACGAATAATACACGGTCTGTCAGATATTGGGTATTTTGTGCGATGAGAAGATTGCCGATACTCCAATAACAAAAAAGAATGATGAATGAAAAAATGAGAATTTTATTCCACTGATGACGTAGATAGCCTCGGTATTTAGCAAAGTAAGCATTGATTATCGCGGGCACGGTGAGAGGCCAAAATGTTAGAAAGAAACCAAATAATGCGGCATCGAAGTTACCTTCTTTGCAGTAGTCCATTCCGAAAGCGACATAAGCAATAATGCTACCGATTAGCTGTGTAACCAATGGGAAGATGATAATTGCCTTTAGATAAGGGGATTGCGTTGACACCTTAAGCTCCTAGAAAAATAGGCTATCCGAGGATAGCCTATTTTAATCCATTATTTCGATTTCTTCGCACGTAATACACGAGAAACGAAAATAAAGATACCAAAGATAAATACGGCAAGACCAAGTAATTCGCCAATATTATCCCAATTTTCTAATTCTAAGGCTAATGGATTCTCAGAACCACCCGATGTCACAGACGCCGCGATAATGAAGGCTAAGATGACACCCATCAAGCTTTCACCCACAATTAAACCTGCAGCGAAAAGTGTACCGAAACGTTCTGCTTTTTTCTCCACTTCAGCATCATTAGTGCGTTTTGCATAGTTTTTAATGTGACGGGTGATAAACCATGACATTACTGCACCGACTACAACCGGCATATTGATTGATGGTGGAAGGTAGATACCAATCCCCACCGCCAATACTGGTAGTGCGAAGCGGCTGTTAGTCGTTTTACGCATAAGCGCATCAATAATGATTAATACCACACCCAAACCTACACCACTTAAAATATAAGTCCATTCTAATTGATTGGTGAAAATACCTTTTGAAATGGTGGTCATAATGGTTGCTTGTGGCGCAGAAAGTGCTTGTGTTGGATCCATGTCTGGACGCGGTAATGCACCTGTGAAGCCATAAGCGTGGTATAAAATTTCTAATACCGGCGCAATCACTAATGCACCAACGAAACAACCAATGATTAACGCAACCTGTTGTCTCCAAGGAGTTGCTTCAACTAAAAGACCGGTTTTTAAGTCTTGTAAGTTATCGTTTGAAATAGTCGCGGTGGTTAAAACGATAGATGCCGTGAATAAGGTCAATGCCGTTAAGAATTTTTGACCGTCAGCCGTTTCAAATAAACCACTGCTTTTACCAATGGTTACTAAAACAAGTGAAATGACGATAACGGAAATAATCCCGATACCAGAAATAGGGCTAGAAGATGAGCCTACAAGTCCAGCCATATAACCAGACGCTGCTGCAACGAAGAAGCCAATTAATACTGCGAGTAGCGTACAAACCACCACTAATAATACGGCAAGTTCAGCAGAAATAGGCGCTGCTGCCACAAAGTGATATAAGGAAATCACGATTAACACGACAGTCGCCAATAAAATGTAAATGATGGTTTTTGGTGATAAGTCGATATCAATACGATGTTCTGATTCAGCTTGGGAACCTTTTAACATACGGAAAGAATGAATCATCCCTTCGATCATTGGTTTGAGAAGGATTAATAATGTCCAAATCGCTGCAATACCGATAGTACCCACACCAATAAAGCGAACTTTGGTTTTCCATTCAGCCATGGCATAACTAACAATAGATGCATCCGTTGGCATATCGCCTGTTGCAGTGAAATAAGGTACAGCAACACCCCAAGCAAGGAATGTACCGAATAACATGGCAAGACCGCCCACGATACCAATTAAATAACCGGCACCCACTAAGGCAAGAGAGAAGCCCATTGGTAATTGGAAAATGGCTTTGCCGTTAGAGAACCATGCGCTTGCGCTGTCAGACATGACACGTAATGCGTTGGTTAAGAATGCAACAGTTGCCGCAAAAATACCACCGTAAGCAATATCTTTTACACCACTGTCGCTTTCGCTATTGTTACCTGCTTTTAAGATTTCAGCGGCAGCCACACCTTCAGGGTAAGGTAAGTCGCTGTTTACGACCATCGCACGACGTAATGGAATGGTAAATAGCACGCCCAATGTACCGCCAGCGGCACAGATTAACACTGTTTGCCAGAATGGGAATTCTTGCCAGTAACCCATCATTAACAGGCCTGGAAGAACGAAAATAACAGAAGACAATGTCCCCGCTGATGAAGCTTGGGTTTGCACCATGTTATTTTCTAAGATACTGGAATCCTTGAAGAATTTTAAAATTGCCATAGAAATTACGGCAGCTGGAATGGAGGAGGCAAATGTCATCCCCACTTTAAGACCCAAATAAACGTTAGATGCAGTGAAGATCACTGTAATTAACGCCCCAAGGAACATCCCCCGGAAGGTCAATTCTTTTAAATTATTATCAGACATAAATTTTCCTATATATATTTTTTGAAAAATGGCGATACATTCTCAAAAAAAGAATATTTATGCAAGTTTTCTTTAAATTTAATCGCTTGCTATTAGAAATTATTTAAATTTATTCAATTAAATTTATCGTTTTTTTAAGTGATCGCGTAAAGAATAAAGTGCTGCAAGATTTCTGGCCTCATTAAATTCATTACTGTCCAAAAGTGCATCAAGTTGAGATAACGGATAACGGACGATTTCTAATGGTTCAGGCTCATCGCCTTCCAGTTTATTGGGGTACAAATCTTCACCTAATAAAACGTGCATTTTGTGACCCATGATTTGTGGATTGATTTTCATGGTACGTAAAAATGTCCATTTTTTTGCGCCGAAGCCAATTTCTTCCTGTAATTCTCGATTTGCACTTTGTTCGGGCGTTTCCCCTATATCCATTCCACCTTTTACAAAGCCTAGTTCATATTGTTCTGTTCCAACGGCATATTCGCGAACCAGGAGGAGATCCTCTCCATCAATAGCAATCACCATGACAGAATCGCGATTAAAAGGGCGGAAACGTTCATAAGTGCGGTTAATGCCATTGGAGAATTTGAGTTCGACAGCTTGAATTTCAAACAAACGGGATTTTGCCACGGTGGAAAGGGAGAGAATGTGTGGAAGTTGTTTTTTCATGATATTAGCCCTATTATCTTGTTATTGACTCATCATACGCAAAGTGAGAGAAATAGGAAGAGTTATGGCTGAAAATAACGAAGTACGATTAGATAAATGGCTTTGGGCGGCGCGTTTTTATAAAACCCGTAGCATTGCGAAAGCGATGATTGAAGGGGGGAAAGTCCATTACAACGGTCAACGAGCTAAAGTGAGTAAAAATGTAGAAATCGGTGCCATGATTAAGTTACGTCAAGGTAGCGACGAAAAAGAAATTGAAGTGATAGCGTTGAGCGATCAACGTCGTGGTGCCCCTGAGGCCCAACTGCTTTACCAAGAAACGCCACAGAGTGTGAAAAAACGCGAAGAAATGGCATGGGCAAGAAAAAATAATGCACTTTCGATGCCACATCCTGATCGTCGTCCAAACAAAAAAGAACGTCGAGATTTATTGAAATTTAAACACCAAGATGAG
>JAHZCF010000117.1 GCA_019423005.1 Haemophilus sp. | reverse complement strand
CGGCTACCGCACAAAACACATCCCCGATAATAGGCAACCAGCTCAATAATAAAGTGATGGCACCGTAGCGTTGTATTTTGTTTATCGCCCATAAAGTGCGGTCATTTTTGCTGTCAATTTTCGGAAACCATCGACCAATCCAATAAGTGGTGAGGCTGCCAAGTGTATTGCCTGCGGTTGCCAGAAAAACAAGCCAAAAAATATCCGCACTTAATAATGACCCGACCAATACTTTTGGCACAGCAAGGGAGACAAACACAATTTCTGAATTACCCGGCAAAATGGTGGCGCTTAAGAAAGCGCTGAAAAACATCAGCCATAAGCCATGGGTTTGCCAAAAATCAGCCAAAAAGCTGAAAGAGAAAATGTCCCACATTAGGCTCTAATAATCTCACGCGTTCTGACATCAAACACATCCATCCCTGCATTTAATCCCGCTTTTACGCCGAGATCGGCATCTTCAAAAACGATGCAACGTGATGGTTCGGCTTTTGCCAGTTCTGCGCAGCGTAAAAAGGTTTCTGGATGCGGTTTATGTTCTTTCACATCATCAGCGCTGACAATAGCGTTGAAGTAATGTTTGATATCTAATTTTTGCATCAACATATCAATAATTTGGCGGTTTGAGCCTGAACCAAGCGCAATTGGCTTTTGTTTATAGTAATGACGCACCACGTCAAAGGTTGGGAGTAATTTTGATTCTGTTGGAATCAATTCATAGGAAAGTTTGCGTTTTGCTTGTATCACTTCATTTAAACGTTCTTGTGGCATACCGGCATCTTGCATAATGGCGGAGGCGATAGTGCTCACAGTTGCGCCACCTAAATCATACATAATTTGGCTGTTAAAACGGTAACCAAATTGTTCTCCCACCATGTTCCACGCGCGGGCGTGTACTGGCATGGTATCGATTAAGGTGCCATCCATATCAAAAATAAGTCCATCATATTTTTCAAAAAGTCTGTTATCTATCATTTATTGCTTTCCTAGTTAGTAAATTTTTTCACTTTGTTTCAATTTTGTGATCTGTGCACTGGTAATTTTATGAAATAGCGGTAAAGTTATCCTATCTCAAAGAGGAATGTTATGTCGTTACTCAAACAATTAACCCGTTGGAAAATTCGCGGTCAGATTGATCAGGACGTTATTGATATTATTCTGACTTTGCAAAGTCGCCTAGAACATCATTGGCGCATTGATGTGTCCATTCCGACTGTCATCACACTCTTATTGCATATTGCCAACAGCCTTGCTCGCTTAAAACGAGGCGGTTGTGTTTCCCCACTTCATCAACCTTTTTATGATGAAATGCAAAGTGCGGTCATTTTCCCTGATGTTTTGGAAATTCACCACGATTTGCTTTCTTTTATTCCGCAAGATATTCCAGAAGCCGAGCAGAGCTATTATCTTGCCAATATTTATAGCTTGTTGTTGGAGCAAGATAAAAAATAAGGGTACGAAAGCCCCTATTCTATCAGTTAAAAATCAAACTGAGTTCTAAATCTTTGAGTAAATTGCTTTCTAAGCGCAATTCATTCCATACTAACGGATTGTTATCTAAGTAATGTTTCTCAAAAGTCAGTTCCCAAGTCTGTAAAGAGCGGTCAATTCTGAGATTAATTTTATCGGTGCTATCTGTCGCCTGGCGAGATTTATTCAAAATCACCGAAATGCGTAAAAGAAGAAGTAAAGCAAGGACATCTTCATCCGCATAACGAGCAAAAATCGGTAAATCATTCTTTTTAAATGCACCTGTGTGATAACGAACTAAATTCACCAATAAGCGTTGCTGCTCGCGATCAAAACCCGGTAATTCCATATTTTGCAGAATATAAGCGGAATGTTTTTGTACATTGCGATGATTGATCACAATGCCGACTTCCAATAAACGAGCTGCCCAAATCAACAGATTTTTCATTTCATCAGCAAGATGAGGCTTTTGCCAATGGGGGGATTGATCAATCAAGGTTTTCGCACTATTGGCTACGCGATCAGCCTGCGCCAAATCTAAGTTAAATTGTTCGGCCAGTCCTAATGCGGTACGAGTACGGATGTCTGAAACTTGGAAGTTTTTTTCTAAGCTGTAGATCACCCCTTCACGCAAAGCGCCGTCAGAATAGCGCATATTTTCTAAGCCAAAAACATCAAAAACAGCGCTTAAAATGGCTAAGCCTGGCACAAAGACATCCACACGATCTGGGTTTAATCCTGCTATGTTGAGCTCTTCAAAATGGGAAGCTTGTAAGGTTCGTTCAATTAAATTTTGTAAGCGTTCAGCCGTGATGATGCCGTTCGGATCAAGGGTTGCGGTAATCACTTGATAGACGGTTTTGATGGTGCCTGACGAACCTAACACTGATTGCCATCCGAGCTTGCGATATTCCCAGCTTAAATCTTCAATTTTATTGACCGCACTTTGGCGAGCTTGCTCGAAGTTTTCTTTGGAAATTTCGCCATTCGGGAAGAATTTTTTGGCAAAGCTCACACAGCCCATGTGACGACTTTCCGCTACTAAGGGGGTGAAATCGTCACCGATGATCATTTCGGTCGAGCCACCACCAATATCGATGACCAGTTTACGTCCGCTTTCGGGTTGAGTGTGGCAAACGCCCGCATAAATGGTTTTGGCTTCCGTTTGACCGCTGATGATATTAATCGGATAAGGAAAAACGGCAGCAGCCTGACGTAAAAACTCGTCATTATTGACCGCTCTTCGTAAGGTATAAGTGCCCACCACATTTACATCTTCTGGGGCAAAACCTTGTAAGCGTTCAGCAAAAAGCGCAAGGCAATTTACACCGCGCTCAATGGCTTCTTGGCTTAATACATTGTGCTCGTCTAAGCCGTCGGCGAGCCTCACTTTTTGTTTTAAACGAGAAAGCACCTGGATTGAGCCATTGATAATACGCGCCACAATCATGTGGAAGCTGTTTGAGCCTAAATCAATGGCGGCAATCTCCCGGGCTTCACCTCGGTGATGAGGTTCTGCGAGTTGAGCCAGTTGCTTGTCGTTATGCATGTCCTTTCCTAAAATTCAAATTGATACAATAAATCAAAAACTTGGTTTGTGCTGGAAACCGATTGAAAATAAAGCTGTGGCATTAAGCGGTAACGCAAGGTCACTTCGGCTAATCCATCAAACAATCCTACACCGTATTTCACTTGTAAGCGTTTACCAATATTACCACTAACTTGTACTTTCGAGCTATCCCCAACACCGGCAGTGCCTAAGTTTAAGTCTTGAATACCAAAGGCTTCGCCAATACCGCCGACGACTTTACCACTTTTCGCTAAACCTAAGCCAAGTAATGCCGCGCCCACAGAACCACTAGATCCTGCTTCACCGCTGTTTTCTAATGAGCGACCGGTTAATAAATAAGAAAGTGCCTGGTCTTGAGATTTGGCTGGGTCAGAGAAAATCGTGACTTGTGGGCTAGATGCCATACCAATCACTTTTACCCCTGCGGTCACTTTACTGTCTTCCATGGCTTCAGGGTTACGAATTGCCTCAATATTTAACATCGGTTGTGAAGGTAAACCAGCGAAGCTGATTTGTCCTTTACGAATTAATAAATCCTGTCCAAAAGAAGCATAACGACCATTTTTCAGGTTAATTTGACCGAATAATCCTAATTTGCCTTTATCCTGTTTCACAGAAAGTAAGCCATTCAAATTGGTTTTTAAACCATAGGCATCTAAATGCACATCATCACCGATTTTAATTTTTAAATCAGATTGAATTTGCATGCCCGATTTAGTTTCTGAAGCAAATTGGCGATTAATGAGTTCTTCTTTACTTTTTCTTGGGCCATTTAAAATGACTTCATCTTCACTCACTGGTTCAGCATTGTCCGGTAAGCTTTCAATAGCAATTCTTGCCCATGGAATATCCACATTACCACTCAAATCTAAGAGTTTTGGTGAGGCTTTGACAACCACATTTGGGCTGACTTTTAATTTCGCCATGGATGGAATATCAACTTTGAAATTATCTGCTTGCGCTCTAACTTCTGCCGTCCAGTTATCCATGTGAGCCCAGTTAGCTTGTCCGTTGATGTTGAGTTTGCTATCAGGTGTTTGAACATGACCATTTAAGGTTGAAGAGGTGCCATTAAAGCGAATTGCGACTTGGCCATCAGTCACATCAAAAGGCAGGCTTTTCAGTTTTGTTTTCACATTTCGAATATCGAAATTGCCATTTAATAATGGTTTTTCTAAATTACCACCAAAACTTAAGCGTGAGACCACTTCACCATCTAGGCTTTCCCCGCTAGAGAAAAGTTGATTGGCTAAAGATAAGCGTAAACCTCCAATGGTAAAGGTACCGCCTAATTGACGGCCTTTACTTAAATCATTAATTTTTAAGTCTGTGCCGATTCGACCTTGATTTTGAACGTTAATGTCAGATTTCAAGGTTAAATTGTTATTTTGAATATCAGCATTCACACTTAATTTAGGAATATCTAGCTTAAAGGTACGGTAGTCTAATTTTTGTGCTAGACCAATGTTATTACCTTCCACTGCCACATTCAGTTGTAACGGTTTATCTGTGAACCATGCCACTTTACCTCGGCTTTGTAACTGGCCTTTGAGCGTGTCTTGTCCCATCAATTTATTCACTAAATCTAAATTAATGCGTTTAAGCTCAAAAGGGACTTCGCCGTTTTTCCCTGCTGTAAATTGTTGAGGGAAACACAGATCTAAGTCTTGGTTAATCCAGCAGTGTGAACCAATGGTGGCTTGGATTTTTTTATTATCATAAGTCACCGGAATGGTTTGGTTTACTTTAAAATCACCGATAGGTGAGCTTAGGCCCACTTGGCTTAAATTACCTTTCCACTGCTGAGAAGTGCGGTCAAAATTACCGGTGATTTGTAAATCAGCTGCAACAGGTTCACCTTTGGATTTTAAGTTAAGCGTATGATGTTTTTCATCACCCGATGCATTCAAATCAATATTATGCAATTTAATGCTGTCGCCATAGCGGAAGTTTTCCGCTTTGACGTTAAGTTCACCTTTCACTTGCGGTTCACTCACAACATTACCTTTAATTACGGCTTTAGATAAGTCTAACCCTTGGAAGTGCAGGCCTTGTACGGTTAAATCAGTATTAATGGTTGGTGCAGTAAGTTTGCCTAAGATCTGTGCTCTGCCGACCACGGAGCCCGCTAAATCTTGCCACAGACCACGCAAGCTTGGTGCGTTGATATCTAAATTTAGGTTTGATTTATCACCTAATATACCTTTTGCCGCAATGCGGTTTTCGCCATAGTTCAGCAATAAATCAGGAATGTTTAATAAGGTTTCATTACTTAAAAAGGCACTTCCTTTTAAGCTTAATGGGCGAGAAGAGAGACTACCCGTTAAATCCACGGCTGGCACATCTACTTTCCAATGATTGGAATCAGCGGAACCTTTTGAGCTCACTTTGCCTGATAATACGGCTGGCATGGCCGGCACATAAGGGCGAATGTTCATTTTGTTTAAATCAGCAGTTACATCCCATTGCGCGCCATCTTTCCAGTTTGAGTAGCCCGTTAAACGTGCCGTACCATCTAGGGCAGCAAGTTTTAATTCGTTGAGGGTAACTTCATAGAGTTTACCGTCTGCATTCAAATCAATATGGGTGTGAGGGATATGATCCATACCGCCCACACCACCGACAACCTCTGCATGATAATTCAACAAATCGCCCGTGAGCTTGATATCGACATCGTTAATTTTGAGCGGTGCAAGGCTATCTGCAAAAGCGTATTGACCTTTTTTCGCTTTTAACTGCAGATTTAATGGCATTTTATCTTCGGCTAGTTTCACGTCACCCGTTAAGGTGGCATCAAGCACACCCTGTGTGGTTAACGAAAGTGCGGTCGTTTTTTTCAATGAACCCGATACATTGAGATCAACTTTGCTAGCAGGTAGAATAGTTTTATCTTTTGATTTAAAGGCTTGGAGATCCGATTTTAATGTGAGATCAACCGGGAACTCGTTATTGAGTTGAAGTTGTCCTTGGCTCGAAAGTGTACCAAGAGAGCTGTCAATGTCGAGTTTTTGTAATTTCACTAAATGATCGGTGGCATCCGCTTGTAATTCCACTTTAGGCACCGTGATTTTTTTGGTTTCTTCGCCTTTTTCATTAAGCGATTGATATTGCCAGTTTGTACCCAAAACACTTGGAATGTGCATATCAAAAGGCAAGTTCACCGTATTTAAATTACCTAAAAAAGCCGGTGTGAGTGTTTGCTCAATTTGCGCCCAATCAACAGGTTTAGCGGGTTCTTTTTTCTCGGGCTGAGGGGGATTCGGTTGAGTTTGGGTGACCGTTGAGAAAAGCACATCTGAAAGCGTGGTAGGCTCAAGGGTAAGGCCAGATTCATTGTTTAAACTGATCGCACTTTGAAAAGACGAAAACGTAATATTGCTTTGATCGAGTTTCATATCAAAGTCAGTAATCGCGACATTTTTTACTTGCACAGAAACCGGTAAATGGATTTTTTCCATTGGACCACTTTCCGTTTGTTTCTCTTCAGAAGGTGGCATGACACTGGTATCAATGGCAATTTTCGGCTGCGTTAAGCTGAGATCATCAACAATAATATCACCCGAAAGTAAACGAGCTAAATTCAGTTGTAATCGCGTTTTAGGGAGTGCCATATCTACGCCGGTTGTTTGAAAACGTAAATTTTCTAAGACTAAACCATCTTGTAAGCCACCGCTGACTTGCTCAATAGATAAGCTATCGAGCATTTTATCGGCGAGTTGAATAAGTGCACGTTGTCCACTATCAAAAGAAAGCGCTGTGACTAAGCCTAAAACAGGGACAAAAATGACCGCACTTCCGACACATAAAATTTTACGGCAGGTCTTTTTCTTTTTAACGGGTTGTGTGGTTTGGTTATCTGGTTGTTTTTCTTGTTCAGACATAGTCATACCCTAAATTTCAGCCCCTAAGCCAATGTAAAATTGAATGTTTTTGCTGTTATCTTTATCTCGAATTGGCGTTGCAATATCAAATTTGATGGCGCCAACTGGCGATGCCCAACGTACACCGAAACCTGCGCCGTAGCGTAACTCATTTGCTTTGTAAGCATCTGCGGCTAAGCCTGTATCCGCAAATACTGCTCCCCACCAATTTGGGTAAACTTGATATTGATATTCAAGGCTACCTGTTACTAAGCGAGAGCCGCCGACTAATTTTCCATCTTTATTTTTCGGTGAGATTTTCTTGTAGCCATAACCTCGCACACTGCGATCGCCCCCCGCAAAGAAACGTAATGCCGGTGGAATTTTACGAATATCCGCGGTATTTAAATAACCAATTTCTGCACGGGTAATAAAACGGTGATTTTCGGCATAAGTACGAATCCACGCTGTGGAAGCTTGAATTTTAAAGAAATTGGCTTCTGACATCCAAAGCTTATTCCCTAAATCAACCGTGATTTTTTGGGTATCTCCCCATGTTGGGAATTGGCCACCTCTTAAACGGGTACGGTTAAAGCCCCCAGTTGGATAAACCAGGAAGGTTTTATCGGTGAAATCAGCTTGTGTGTAGCTGTCATAACGGACACGAAGACCCGCAAAATATTGCCAACCCTCGCTATTATTCCAATAGCGTAATGCAGCGAAAGTGAGGGCTTTGGTATCCGTATCGTTTTTATTTTCTTTTTCATAACCGGTTGAAAATTCATAATAATAATTTAATGGATTTTTCAGCAATGGCATTTTATAGGTGGCTTCAAAGTTTTGTTTTGGTGCAGAGACGTAAAGATTTGTACGGAAACTATGGCCTCGGCTATTGATCCAAGGTTTTGTCCAACCAATTTGGACATGAGGGCCCGTATCGGTTGCAAAACCGACCCCGAGCTCCATTGCGTTTTTCTTGCGTGGATAAAGCAACAGTTCGATATCCACTAATTTTTCTTCTTCGCGGACATGAGGCTGTAAAAGCACTGAGCTAAACCAGTTGGTAGAAGAAAAATCGTTAGTTAATTCAGATAAATCGCTGACTAAATAAGGATCGCCCGATTTAATGTTGAGCATATTTTGCAAATAGTCTTCGCGAATTTGGGAATGGTTGAATGTGATGTTGCCGTAATGATAACGCACGCCACTATCAAACAGCATACGCCACCATGCTTCATGGGTTTCAGGGCTGATTTCTAAGCGAGAAATTTGGAATTTTCCGTCAAGATAACCACGAGCAAGGGCAAGGTTTGAAATGCTGCTTTTATAGTCATCGTATTTTTGATGCTCAACTAACT
>JAHZCF010000116.1 GCA_019423005.1 Haemophilus sp. | reverse complement strand
TTTACGAAAATGGTGAAGTAAACAAATTTAAAGTACCAACAGATGTTCCGGGATACATCAATGATGAAGCCGATCACTTTGGTTACTACCTACAAAAAGGTTTATTCGAAGAATACGCTGACTTCGGACGTGGTCATGGTCATGACTTAGCACCATTTGATACTTACCACCAAGTACGTGGTTTACGTTGGCCGGTTGTTGACGGTAAAGAAACCTTATGGCGTTACCGTGAAGGCTTTGACCCGTACGTTAAAGCAGGCGAAGATGTTGCGTTCTACGGTTATCCAGATAAAAAAGCAATTATCTTAGGTGTGCCTTATGAAGACCCTGCAGAATCACCAGATGAAGAATATCCATTATGGTTATGTACTGGTCGTGTACTTGAACACTGGCATACCGGTACCATGACTCGTCGTGTACCTGAATTACACCGTGCGTTCCCGAATAACTTAGTTTGGATGCACCCAGCGGATGCGAAAAAATATGGCTTACGTCATGGGGATAAAGTGAAATTAATTACACGTCGTGGTGAAATGGTTTCTTACTTAGATACCCGTGGTCGTAACAAATGTCCTCAGGGCTTAATTTACACCACCTTCTTTGATGCAGGTCAGCTTGCTAACAAATTAACATTGGATGCAACCGACCCAATCTCTGGCGAAACCGACTTCAAAAAATGTGCGGTTAAAGTGGTGAAAGCGTAGGTTTTCCCTTTCGTTTCTAGTCTCTCCTCTCTTTAAACAAAGGGAGGAATTTAAAAAACAAGAGCGGTCAAATTTTGCAACGTTTTTACAAAATCAGACCGCTTATAAAAGGAAACGCAGATGAAACTTGATCCTAACCGTCGTCAGTTTCTAAAAAACGTGACAAGAACGGCAGCTGGAGTATGTGGAGTTGGAGTGATTCTTGGCTTACAGCAACAACAAGCTAAAGCCAAAGAAGGGGTTGCCTTACGCCCACCTGGTGCTTTACCGGAGAAGGATTTCTTGGCAGCTTGTACCCGCTGCGGACAGTGTGTCCAAGCATGTCCATACGATATGTTGTATTTAGCTTCGCTCATTTCCCCAATGGAAGCTGGCACACCTTACTTTATCGCTCGGGACAAACCTTGCGAAATGTGTCCTGATATTCCTTGTATGAATGCTTGCCCAAGTGGCGCATTAAGTGAAGAGCTCAAAGACATCAATGATGCAAGAATGGGATTAGCCGTATTGCTAGACCATGAAACTTGTCTTAACTGGCAAGGTTTACGTTGTGACGTTTGTTATCGTGTTTGTCCATTAGTGGATAAAGCGATTACACTTGAGCGCGTTCATAATGATCGTACAGGGATTCATGCGAAGCTTATTCCAACCGTCCATTCCGATGCTTGCACTGGATGTGGAAAATGTGAACAAGCTTGTGTATTAGAGGAAGCTGCAATTAAAGTATTGCCAATGGATCTTGCTAAAGGTCTACTCGGTCGTCACTATCGCTTAGGTTGGAAAGAAAAACAAAACGCTGGAAAATCCTTAATTGAGGAGCAACATCCAGATGGTTTACGTCCATCATTAGACGTTCGTATGCCAGAAGGACAGCATGAACCTGTTTATCAACCAATGCAGGTTCAACCGAACCAAAAGGTGGCAACACCGAATCGTGCAACAATGGATTATGTGCCGAATCCAACGACAGTTCCAGAAGCTGAGCAATTCCCTAATCTGGACTTGAACATTAAGGGGGTAAAATAATGGCTGAAAAATATACCCCAAATAAGCCAAAAGATGCCGGCTTAGAGGCACGTCAAAAACTTGGTTGGTGGCATGCTTATCGCTTTTTAATTCTACGTCGAATCAGTCAATTAAGTATTATTTTAATGTTCTTAAGCGGCCCGATTTGGCAAGTTTGGATTCTAAAAGGCAATTACAGCTCAAGCATGCTTTTGGATACTGTACCATTGACAGATCCATTGATTACCGCTGAAAGTTTAGTGACAGGTTACCTACCAGAAATCACAACGATTATTGGTGCCTTAGTGATTGTCATATTCTACGCCATTGTTGCGAGCAAAGCCTTTTGTAGTTGGGTTTGCCCAATGAATATTGTGACTGATGCTGCAGCTTGGTTACGTAGAAAATTAGGTATTCGACAATCATTAAAAATTTCACGTCAACTTCGCTATGTGATTTTAGCCGTCATTTTAGTTGGTAGTGCAATAACGGGTACGCTCTTATGGGAGTGGATAAATCCTGTCGCGGCACTTGGACGTATCTTTGTCTTTGGAACAGGTGCAACCCTTTGGTTGGTCGCAGTCATCTTTTTATTTGACTTACTTGTTGCTGAGCATGGCTGGTGTGGTCACCTTTGCCCAATTGGTGCGATATATGGTGTCATTGGCGCTAAAAGCCTGATAAAAATTAACGTAATCGATCGCGATCGCTGTGACCGTTGTATGGACTGTTATAATGTTTGCCCTGAACCGCAAGTATTAAGACTTCCTTTGCACGGTGGACCAGAAGATAGCCAAATTATACTGGCAAAAGATTGCATTACTTGTGGACGTTGTATTGACGTCTGCGCAGAAAATGTATTTGCATTTGGATCTCGCTTGGAGAAACAAATAAAAATTAAAAATATTTAATTATTTAATGGAGTGGATTTCATGAAAAAATCATTTATTTTCATGCTGGCTTTATGTAGTGGATTGGCATTTGCTGATGCACCACAAGTTGCAAACAGCATCGATAAAACAGCAGAAAGTCTTGCACCTGCATTTAATAATCCTTATAAAGATGTAGGCAATATTCCTGTTACTTTTCCTAACCAACCCCCACTTGTTCCACACAGCATTCGTGGCTTACAAGTAACTAAAAATGCGAATCAATGTTTAGGTTGCCACGCGCCAGATGTTGCCCCAACAACGGGTGCGCCACGTGTTCCTGAGAGTCATTTCTTAACACGTGATGGTCAAAAAACAGAAGGTACCTCACCACGTCGTTATTTCTGTTTACAATGCCACGTTCAGCAAACTAACGTAAATCCAATTATTCAAAATAAATTCGAAACCATTCGTCAAATGCAAGGTAAATAAGGAGCTAAACCATGATTAAATCAAGCATTCAGAAAGTTTGCCGTTGGTTACGCTCTCCGAGCAAAATGGCAATTGGTGGGGTTATTTTATTAACTATCATTGGTACTATCGTTGGAACTAACCTGTTTAATGCAGGAATGGCAACAACCAATACAGAGCAATTCTGCTCAGACTGTCATACTAATGACGTTGTACCTGAATACCAAGCGTCAATCCACTTTAGTAACCGTTCAGGTGTGAAAGCAATTTGTTCAGACTGTCACGTTCCGCATGAATTTGTACCTAAAATGATCCGAAAAATGCAGGCATCGACAGAAGTTTATGCTCACTTTACAGGTAAAGTCGATACTAAAGAAAAATTCGAAAAACATCGTTTAGAAATGGCAGAACGCGAATGGGCGCGTATGAAAGCGAATAACTCACAAGAGTGCCGTAACTGCCATAACTTCAATGATATGGACTTTACTCAACAAAAAACTGTGGCACAACAAATGCACGCCCTTGCACAGGAACAAAACAAAACCTGTATCGATTGTCACAAAGGTATTGCGCATAACCTTCCACACATGGAAAAAGTACAACAAAGCTTTATTCCTGCGGATATGTTAAAAGCAAATGAAAAACCTGCTGATAACAAAGATGCGAAATAATTTAATAAATTGATGATAATAAATCGGCACTCATTGAGTGCCGATTTTGTTTTTATTTCTTAAGGAAATCTTTATCAGATAATACTCTTAACGGTTGCATATCACTGTTTCCCATAATGACCAAACTCGGGTCTGAGCGTAAACAGCTACCACCATAATGCCCACCTACAGTGAAAGTACAAACCTGAACATATTGATCTTCCACTTTTGGCAAACACCAAAGCTGTTGATAAATACTTTCCTGCTTATCAAAACGACCGTCCGTGCTATCGAGTACAGATTTACACTCACCAATGAGTTTCACATTATCACCTCGACGGCCTGCAATTGGTTTTTGTGCATAACCATTTTTAACCAACTCTGGTGTCAGTTCAAATCCTGCTTCAAGTAAATACCGATGATTCGGGAATAATGACCATAATACAGGTAAGATCGCTTTATTACTTGGGATGGCAGTCCAAAGTGGCTCGTAAACTAAGACTTCCGGACGAAGTAACACGTCAATTAACCGCACTTTATCTTCCGGGTAGCCTGTACGAATTGGTGGAGCCACTTCCATGCCTGTCGCATCTTCACGAAGTTGCTCTAACATGGTTTCCCAAGCCCATGTTTTCCACACCGTTTTTATCTGGTTATCTTCATCATCAATTAAACGACCACGACTATCCCAATGTAGCCCCTCTGTACCATGAATAATTTTGGCTTGAAATCCTGCTTGGACCAGTGCATTACGCATAAACAATGAGTGGTAATCTTCTTCATCATCATGATCTTGCATAATATGAACAAGCGGCGTAGCTTCACTGTGTTTCCAACAATCCGCTAATGCATTACGTAAGCCATCAGCTGGATTATCACCAATCTTCAATCCGCCCTGAATTGCCCATCGATTCATAAACTCACCAGCTTCAGCGTGACAAGAGGCTGAGTCAGCATTGTATTCATACACTTTCAATCCACGACTATCCATGCAGAAATCTAAACGTCCCGTGATGGTTTGGTAACGGCGATTTTGCCAAGACAATCGTAAACGAGGCCAAAGCAATTTAGGAATATTGAAATATTGTAATAACTTATCGTCTTTTAAAACTTTATCTGTGGCATGCAAATACATTAAATGCAATTCATTGGTTGCACGAATTAACTCATGTTGTGCTGTTTCAGACATCGTAAAATAGCGATATTGATCCGAATGGCTGACTTTGTGCCCACCCATGGCTTTCACATATGCCGCTTCAAATTCATTTTTCTCATTCAGCCATTTATGCTCAAACTGACCATTGTTTTCTATATGTTCAGCATGAATCTCAAGTTTCTCTTTTTCTGGTGTTGGCTGAGGCAGGCTGTATTCTGTGTCTTCCGTTTGGATCATCCAACCTAAAATTTCGGTATCATCAAAGGTATCATGTAGAAAATACCCCGTTTCTGAAACTGTCATTGGAAGTTCTCGTGTCCATTGCTGCCCGCTTGGTAAGCGAGAGTGAATCACGTTTTGCTCAGCGATGCGAATTTTATCCTCTAAGACTTCGGTAATGATCGCCACATGCCCCGTATGTTTAAATTCACCGCCCTCCTGCCAAATTAACAATGCACCTGCTTCAGGCTTACGTTTACAACCATTTGCAAAGGCTTGTAAAGGTAATAAGGCATCATTCACCACTTGACGTAAAAATCGTAGAGAAAAGATCTCGTAAGCCATTCCTACATCAGTAAACACCATGCCATGATTGAGATATAAATAACGGCGCGCAAATTCCACGCACTGCCATTTATAGCCCATGTATTCTCGTCCTAAATAACTGCGAAAGGCGGCATCATCCGGATACTCTTTCTCATCTGCGGTATGATAATCTGATGAATAAATCGCAATCCCACCTGGTGCATAACCTAATAAACTTCCGAAAGGATCATGTGTACTAATATTGGCTGAACGTTCAGGCATAAAAACTCCCTGTTAAATAACTACTCGAAATAGTATAGATCTTTTGTCTGATTACCCCCAAAGGCTTTTAAAAGAAATATTAAAATTTGAATCTTACATAATTTTGAAAAAGAAAAAGGGCTGACAGATGTCAGCCCCAAAACAAACCTAAAAATGACCGCACTTAAGGTTATTTCACATACCAATGTGATAATAAAATCCCTGCATTTACTGCAATATTTAATCCTGCTTTTAATGGATTACTTAAAGAAAGGCGCACATTTACATCTTGTTTATCACGAATATCATCTGTACTACCTTCGCTCAATACCAACGCGACTTTCTCCGCGAATTTGAGTTGTTCCAATGCCACGCCTTGTTTATTGGTTGATACATGAATAATCTGATAGCCCGCTTTACGTAAAGCCTCTAAAGCGATTTCAGTACTTTCTGTTTCTAAAATACGAATATGCTCCATTCCGCCTTCAGCCACACGCATCGCAGCTGGTGCATAAAGCTGTTCAACTTGATTTGTTACCACATTTTTAATGCCGTAGAAGGCGCAAGTACGCACAACGCCACCTAGGTTCTGCGCATTATTGACTTGATCAAGCACCACTAAGTAGTCTTCTTGACGCGGTACATCTAAATAACCTTGCAAAGAAAAAGTACGTTGTTTTTTCACTAACATACAAATGCCACCATGATGCTCGGTACCACTTACTAAACTTAGCTCTTCGCTATCCACCACGTGATACACTTTTTTATTTGCGGCTAAATAACTGAAAATCTCGCCAATTCGATGTGCCATTTGCACCGTTGCCCATACTCGAACAATGCTCTCTGGACGTTCTGCAAACAATTCTAAGCAGGCATTTTCACCATACACTTTCATTTCTTCAGCACGGTTCTTTTTAATTTTCTCCGGTGCTCGTGGTGATAATGCGCCCGTTTTCTTTTCTTTCGGTTTATAACTCACGCCAGTACTTTTCACCGTTACTTTTACCGAGCCACTTTCACCATTGGCTTTATTTAATGAAAGTTCAGCAATTTTCGGTTCTCTCACTTCTTCCTGTTGGAAGCCACGAGAAGGTTTACGATCATCCCGTTTTTTATCAAAGTGCGGTCGATTTCCCTCACGTTTTTCATTATTACGATAATCATCAAAGCGACGTTCTTTGTCATTAAATGCACGTTTTGGGCTACGCTCTTGAAAAGATTTGGTGGAATTTGTTTGGAATGATGGTTTGCGTGAATTGCTCATAATTTGCTTCTCGAAGGAAAAATTGGATAATAATTCGCCAAAAAATGCGAAAATTTGTGAGCATTATAACGAAAAAAAACCTTTTTTCTATCAATCCTCAAAGGAAATATTGTAAACTAGAGCATTAATTTTTAGTGTAGAGATCGATTATGTTAATCAATAAAGCTAAACGAGCAGAACAAAATTTAAAAAATTTGCCTTTTCTTCCTTTACAGGCTGAACAGGTTGAGTTTCTGTTTAGTCCGCTTGAATTCAAAGCACAAATTATAGAATTAATTCGCCAAGCTAAAAAACGCATTTACGTGACCGCACTTTACTGGCAAAAAGATGAAGCAGGACAAGAAATTCTCAATGAGATTTATCGCGTAAAACAAGATCATCCTGAATTAGATGTGAAAATTTTAGTAGATTGGCATCGCGGACAACGCAATTTACTCGGTGCAGAAAAATCTGCTACTAATGCTGATTGGTATTGTGAACAACGCCAAACCTATCAACTTCCCGATGAACCGAATATGTTCTTCGGTGTGCCAATTAATACCCGCGAAGTCTTTGGTGTATTACATATTAAAGGCTTTGTCTTTGATGATACCGTGCTTTATAGCGGCGCAAGTATTAATAACGTGTATTTACAACAACAAGATAAATACCGTTACGACCGTTATCAAAAAATCCACAATGCTGCATTGGCAGACTCTATGGTTAATTTCATCAATGATTATTTATTGGATTTCAGCGCTGTACATCCATTAGATGTAGCTAATCGTCCTCGCACCAAAGAAATTCGTAGTGCAATAAAAGCTTATCGTAAAAACTTATCTGCCCATGCGGAATATCAGTTGGAAAGTGCGGTTGGTTTTTCAGATGTTTTAACCATTTCACCACTTTTTGGTTTAGGTGCATCGGGCAATGAATTAAACCAAGTTATTGAAGATTTATTCTTACAAGTGCAGGAAAAACTGGTGATTTGTACGCCTTATTTCAACTTCCCTCGCACGCTAAGAAGTAAACTTGCCCGCTTATTAGAACAAGGAAAACGTGTCGAAATTATTGTGGGTGATAAAGTCGCGAACGATTTCTATATTCCACCAGAGCAGCCATTTAAAATGGCAGGTGCATTGCCTTATTTATATGAAAGCAATCTTCGTCGTTTCTGCGAGAAATTTGATGCTTACATTAAAAATGGCCATTTAACGGTGCGTTTATGGAAAGACGGCGATAACACTTATCACCTCAAAGGTGTTTGGGTGGACAATCAGTATATTCTTTTAACAGGGAACAACCTGAATCCTCGTGCATGGCGTTTAGATGCAGAAAATGGATTATTAATCCACGATCCAAAACAAGAACTTCTGTCACAAGCGGAAAAAGAATTATCGCACATCCGCCAACATACCAAAGTATTGCAAGATTATTCTGAATTAGAAGAATTGACGCAATATCCTGAACCGGTGCAAAAACTGTTGAAGAAATTTGCTCGGATTCAAGCAGACAAATTAGTCAAAATGATTTTATAAACATAAAAATAAGCCGGCAAATGTCGGCTTA